>JBAZSD010000043.1 GCA_041662605.1 Desulfomonilaceae bacterium | reverse complement strand
AGGATACAGACCCTTAAAAAGTTGAGTCTTGGGTCTGTCGACCCGACGAAAAACCAAGGCTAGCCCTCCAACGGTCGTGAAAAAGCCGAGAATCACTCCCCGCCAAAATCGCGTGGTGGATTTTGGATTTGGCCATCAGTTGACTATTTTGGGTAATCTTGAATAGAAGATCGTAGAATTAGCACGACTCAAAAACGAGAAAATCATTTCTGGATAAACTCAGGGGCAGAGCGGATTTCTTACAGACTTTCATCCAGTGAAAAATGATTGGAAAAATGAAGTACAAGAACTAATTTACTCTAATGTTAGAATTATTAGAGTTGGTCAATCCGGATCATAGATACAACCTCTAAAGGGAAGAAAGTGAGTACATTGAGAAGGCATATAGTTGCGACAATAGCTGTCGTCCTTGTGTTTGCAGTCAACCTCGTCGCTTATGCTGAGTCGAATGGCCTTGAGAGAGCCAAAGGCGTTATCCTTCTCATAGGAGACGGGATGGGGATCAATCAGGTCAAGTCAGCCGATATGTATGCAAAGCGTGTCTTGGAAAGGGATCTGGCGATCGATTCTATTCGGACATCCGGACTTACCACAACGCACGCGGCCAATTCTGAAGTCACGGACTCCGCTGCGGCAGCGACAGCTCTTTATTCAGGTTACAAGACGAACACTGGTCAATTGAACATCTTACCTGATGGAAGAAAGGTTTCTAACGTCGCAGATGCCGCAAAGAGAGCCGGATTGTCTGTGGGGATTGTAAGTACTTCCCGGTTGACCGACGCGACACCGGCAGCAGTATACAGTAGATCTCCACGTCGCGACCAGGAAGCCTACATTGCAGAACAACTGCCGGATTTCTCGCCTGACGTGATCCTAGGCGGGGGGTGGTCGTATTTTGCCCCATCAAATCAAAATGGTAGCAAGAGGAAGGATCAGAAGGATGTCATTGAACAAATGGAAGGCAGGGGTTATGAGTACATAACAAATGCCTCGGAACTGAAAGCCGTGAATCCAAAAACAGTCGATAAACTTTTTGGATTGTTTGCTAATGGAAACATGGCCTATGCAGTTGATCGTGAAAACAATCCTGTTTTTTCTAATCAGCCCAGTCTCGCTGAGATGACCCAAACAGCGCTTTCAATCGTAGCGAAAAATCCTAAAGGTTTCTTCATCATGATCGAAGGTGGGCGCATTGATCATGCCTGCCACACTCATGACATCAAGACAATGATAAGCGACATCCTGGATTTTGACGCAGCCGTAGGAGTTGCTTTGAATTATCAAAAGATCCACCCTGATGCGCTGGTAATAGTGACGGCGGACCACGAAACCGGTGGGTTGACTCAATTGGAGGGAACTGAATTCACCATTGATCCTGTCCCACTTGAACCAATAAGGCGGAGTCTGTTTTACCTTGAAAACAGGATCGAGACGGACCCCAGGCATCAAGACGCGATATTGAAATCCGCAGGGTTGAGATTGACGGAAGAGGAAGCCGAATTACTTAGAAACTATCAAACGAAAGCAGTTGAGGACAAAGCTTCGGGGAGCGGAGACACCGCCAAAAGTGGCAAGTTTGCCAAGTATGCGACCCTAAACGCTCTGAGTACGATAACAAGTCAGCGCGCTAAAGTGGAGTGGACTACATTCGGCCATACCGGAAAACCTGTCGGCACCAAAGCGATTGGTCCTGGGGAAAAGCAGTTTTTGGGAACTTATGACAACACGGATATAGCCAAGAAAATGGCAGAACTACTGAACGTGTCTATACCCAAACCAGCGCTGTAACCAAATCAAACATCGAGTATGAAGCAATCTTCCGCAGAGATGACTCGTCCATGATGTTTCCGAGCGAACAAAAAGTTTGACATCCCGCAGAAAGATAATCTAAACTACTGCCGGATAATGTACAAGAAAATATATTAGGAATTCTCCAGGGGAAGACGGTGCGACACCGTCGCTGCCCCGCAACTGTGACCGTGGACGAAATCCGTGATAAGTCAGAGGAGAGTCCTCTGGACGACACGGAGAGTAGGTTGAAACGGAAGCCAGAACACCTGGGTATGTTCCGAACCCTAAAAAAACCTGCGCGGGCAGGGAAGGGAATATGGAATCGTGCCAAGCCCTTTCACCGTACAGGTGGGAGGGCTTTTTATTTGACAAAACAGTGAGGTCTGGGGACCTCGGGTTCCGCTGCAACGGAACCCAAGGCAGATGGGGAATGGTTCACTTTTCCCTTTCCCATTATTTTCCCACCTTTACATAACCAAGTCAAGTTTGGCCTTGCGTCACAATGGGGTCCAACAATCGCTCGTCAAATCAGTCATGAGTTTGGCGCAGATGAGTTGTTTGTTGAGCATGTATGGATATAAACAGAATTAAATCAAGTCGTTACACGTTCTGCAGCTTTTGTTTTTCAAAATCGGAGGTCAAGATGTTTCGTCTACCATTAAGCCTGATTATGATTTTTTCATTTTTTCTGGTTACAAGTGGCTTTCCGGAAGCGTTGGCTGGCGACGTTCCTCAGAGCTGCCAAACATTTCCCTCGTCCTGTGAACCCAAGTTAGTCCCCTTAACTTACAAGGAAGAAGGTCCCGTCAGAAGTATTGTGATCAATGCTGTAGGGCTTCTTAAGGCGACGATTCAGTTACCGTTCAGGGCGATTGAAGCTGTCTTGCCTGTAAATCGCTCAATGCCATGCGCTCCGCAGTGTCCTGTTGTCGGACCCTTGCCACGTAAGGCTGCCAACGGATGCGGAGGGTTTCAACTGCCGCCTCAATTAGTACAGGAACATAGATTACCACCGGTAGAGCCAAATAATCTCCTGCAGGGGCTTGTTAATATCCCCGGGGCCATCGCCCGGGACGACCGCTGGTTTGGGGACCTGTTTCGGGATAATCCCAACGGACCTTACTCATATGGTCGGTCGCCCAGGCCGTAACTTTACCGTCGGTCTCTAAGTAATGGAGTAACAGTCTCATGAGAATTAGTTATAAGCATATTCCTGAAACCTCAATCAAAGTTGTCGTGGCATTATTCCTGAGCCTATTAGCGTTTGACCTAGGCCTGGCCCAGGATTCGGCTTCGGTTCCGTCCGAACAACTGCCAAGTGTGCAGGTCCAGGCGCCGGCGGCAGGTGGCGCATCCCGAGCAGCGAGGTCAGAGGAAGGATTCGGATACGGGGACCCCATACCTTCAGGACAACCCTTTTCAGACTTTGCCCCTACCAGGTCGGAGGTAGTTTCCGCTACCGGTCAACCACAGAACATCGCCGCAGTTCCGGCAGCTATAAGTGTCATTGAAAATAGAGGGGTGACAGCTCTAGGTAGGACCGGTCTTTCGGATGTGGTCCAGGGGCAGCCGGGTGTGTTTTCAATGGGAGGGTTTTCCGGTAACGCCTTTGACGCGCCCATAGCAATAAGGGGTTTTAGCAATGAGACGACCAATAGAACCTCTTTGTTGTGGGATGGGGCCAACCTGAATATGCCGAGAACCGAAAGCAACACCAATTTCATATTCCCGGAACTTATTGAACGTGTTGAAGTGTTGAGAAGTGATGGGACAATTCCATTTGGAGATAAGGCCATAGGGGGTTCAATAAATATCATTCTCAAGAAACCCCGGCTAAATCCGGGAACTTATTTTGGAGCCGAGGCCGGTTCCTGGGGCCAGGATAGAGAGTGGGCGGCGACAAACATCATTAAGGACTCTCTAGCGCTAGGTATATTCATGGGCAGGTATAATGAGCAAGGTTGGAGAACCTATTACGGAAACAACGACTACGACGAGCCAATTTCGCGACCTGGTCCATGGTCTCTAATGAACGTTTATGGGAGCCTGAACTGGAAAATCTCGCCTAATTTGACGCTCGATGTTAGCCATCTGATTTCAGACCAGAATGTGCCAAATTACTTTGGAATAGACAAGGATAGATGGCAACGTAGGGATATCAGGGATATAAGAGCTGATGCTTACGGATACCGAGCGTTTGACGATCCCCCAGAGCATCGTGGAGACAATTTCTCCATGGTCAAACTTTTTTACACAGGGGAGAATCTTGGAAATCTTGAGATCACATGGGCGGGGCGTACATATAATCGAAGCATCCCATTCTATTTTGGCTGGGGTTCAAGTTCCGACCAACGGTGGACAGACTCAAGCCTGTATTTCAAATATACCCGCACCGACCGATACTCCTTTCTCCGCAACGACCTAACCCTGGGATTGGACTATTCAAGCGGCAGATTCGTTAGGGAATCTCGCATCATTTCATCCTTGCCTACCTGGAATTATGGCCTTACCCATTCTGGATCGACAAAAGTTGATCGAGATTTAGTCGGTTACTGGATGATGAACCAGACACGATTCTGGGACCGGCTTATTCTTACTCTTGGATACCGAATAGAAGACTATGATTTGAAGGATTTATATTCAGAGTCAATTTATAGCACCGGCACGGTAAGGGGCCGGATCAACCCCAACAAGAGCGCTGCCCAGTACGGTCTTGGTTTTGTATATGATCGCGAACTGGGTTCCGACATTTACTTCAAGCATTCCACGCCATATCGATTCCCAAATTTCGATGACATGATCAATCTGGGGTGGGGCGGTTGGGGAAGTCATCCTGACCCCATCTGGCTGTTGCAACCGGAAGACGGCACTCTGGAAGAAGTAGGAATCAGACACTGGTTCACACGGAACATCTTTGTTGGCGCTACATATTATGAACTGGACATGAACAACGAAATTTACTGGGGGCCTGACCCGGATCCTGCAAAGGGAGGAAAAAGCAGGAACATCAATGTTCCGAATGTTTCACACTCAGGGGTTGAGATTGAATCGTTGATAAGGATAACGCCCCGCTGGAAAGTAAAATCCAACTACACCAGACAGAAGGTTTACTTTGGTCACAACTGGCAAACTACTGACACTCTACGACGAACGACGCTTGACAAATGGCTCAGCTTAAATCCCAGTGATATGGCCAACGTGGAGCTAATTTACGACAACAGGGAATGGGGTTTCTCCGGCATGATAGCGTATCATTATGTGGGGAGCCGTTTTCTGTTGAATGACGTATTCAACGAACAGCCTGACCTCGAGGCCTCGAAATGGGGAGACATAAGTTTTTCGCAGAAATTCTGGGATGGTCTGGCAGAACTGTATTTTGGAGTCAGGAATTTCAGTGACCGCCAATATTCCCCTCAGGGTTCCTATGCTTCATACTATACGGCCCCATTTGATATCCAATATTATTCGGCCCCCGGCAGGACGTATTTTTTTGGTCTGAAAACCAAGCTGGATTTCGACAAGATGAGAATGCCCACCATCTCAGATCTCACAAGAATGCGTCAGAGGCTATACGGTTCAGTTACTGATGGATTTTCATCGGCCCAGGGGGCGGCGACCTGGATGCGTAACCTGACTACATTCTGAAAAGGCGGAGGTGCAAATATGATCAAAAATATATCTATTGTAGCATCCTTGATAGTTTTGAATTTTGTGGCCACTGGAGCAAATGCCGGACAGCCTTTTCCCCTTCAAAATTCAATTGAAATTACCTGTACAGATAAACCTGTGCAATTGGGTTTCTCTGGTGGGGTTATTTTTAGGGCCACTTGTCCCGGTATATGGTCGATCACTCACCAGAGAATTGACGAGTCTTCTTTCAGGAGGAGATTTTTTTCCTATAAGCACTTTACGTTCAAAGGCTTCTGGGAAATAAAAGATCAAGGTATGATTGAAGCAGTCCACCACTCAACTAGAGAGCTTTTCATGGTTTTACCCGGCGACTTGATAGAATTTAAACTGTTGGAACCGGATTGTAACTGCAAAATTGACATAACGAATATTGGTTACATTAAAAAGGCAGGACTTTGTGAATTGCAGGAGTGGCTTGTTTACAATTCTTATATGGAAAAAGCGAATTTATCGGAAAAACGAATATTGGATTCCGGACGTTAGAATTTCCGACAATGGATCGTCCAGGTTCAGCGAGGTTATGGGATGCTTCTAAAAAAGTGTTTTGATTCGATCGAAATACATCGTGAGGAAAAAATAATTATCTTCAAACTACTTGAGCCTTATCGAATGATCTCCACATGCCGAATTGGAGGCGGACTTCGAGAAGATGTAAGGTTTGTTTGCAATCATCAATGCTGTGAACCATGTGACCATTTCACATCAATAAATTCGATGATGGTCGAAGACCCTGGAACTTATCATACTTTCATTTCCGATTATTATGGTCTTCCATCGCATAACACGGTAATCCTGGAAACTGCGGCCAATATGAACAACGCTTCTATTGAAACCGAAAAATTTCAGGACCTTGAAATCACAGTAGCCTGTACTGCCGGGGTGGAAACGAATTCTATGAGAGCGGGCGATCCAGCGGCCATTTATGAAATTGACGGCAGATTTGAGATCATTGATGATGGTTCTTTTTCTTATGCCGGCACAATCAATATGATAATATTTATCAATCGTGAGTTGACACCAGCCGCTTTGACTGATTGTGTAATGACCGCGACTGAGGCGAAAGCCGCCGCTTTGCAAGAACTTGGAATTAACTCCAGGTACTCTGATTCACTTGCCACAGGAACCGGAACTGATCAAATCCTGGTGGCTTCTCAAATGGGTCCCGGCCTACCGATAAGTTACGCCAGAAAACATACCAAACTGGGCGAATTAATCGGGCGAACATGTCTCAGGGCCATCCGGGAGACATTGGTGTGGCAGAATTCATTGACGCCAAACGTTCAATGTTCTTGTGTGACTCATCTCGGGCGATTATGTCCGGATGAACAGACTTTTTGTGATGGGGTAGGGCGCTTCCTCAGATCTGATCACTCAGCTCTGTTCAGAAAAAACATAGTGAGTATTAATTTGGATCCACCGACTGTCGCAGCCTTGGCGGCCTTAATCCATATTAGACACAAACGCGTCTGGGGTGTTTTACCGGAAAGTTGCGTAAAGGAAATCCTTGTTTCTCAGGGGGCGATGATAGCCGCAGCCGTATCGGGAAAGTATACGAAGCTAGAGTATTTCTTGAACGAACTCTCCGATAGGAATGTTTCTATCGACCCTCAAGAGTTTGTCGCATTTGTATATGAATGCTTTGCGCTGGGGTTCACCGAAAAATGGCCGGCATGAGTTCAGAAAATAGTGATTAGATCCTGCCTAGAGGGGTGATCCTTGGGGACATTGTGACAGGATTGATGTCTACAAAAGTCCTCACTTTGAAAGCTTCAGCAAGGTTATGCTCTGTGACGACTTCGCTTGAACTGCCTTCGGAGATAATTCTTCCATTATTCATGAGTTTTAGTTGATCGCAAGCCCTGCACATGAAGTTGATATCATGTGAAACTGTTATGATTGAAATACCTTTATTATTAATTTGGTCCAATAATTCTGTTAAATTCATCTGGGAATAAATATCAAGATGATTCGTAGGCTCATCAAGAATGAGTATTTTGGGTTCTTGCGCTAAAGCTCTAGCAATTCTGACGCGTTGTTTTTCTCCACCTGAAAGTGAATAAAATTCGCGATTTGTTAAATGGTCTGTGTTTGTTCTAATCATGGCGTCTTGTACTATTTTTCTGTCGAGATTGCTCTCGAAGTACAATCCACCGTGATGAGGTGATCTACCTAACGCCACATATTGCGCCACATTGAATCCGAATTCTAAATTTTCCTCCTGTGCGACTATCGCAAGTTCTGTGGCAATCTTTTGTCTGGACAGGGAGCTTAGATCAATATTGTGGAGACTCACAACGCCGGAAGTTGGTTTTAATACTCCGCTCAATACTTTGATAAGAGTGGATTTGCCGGCTCCATTCGGGCCGATTATCCCATAGAAATCTCCGGCGCTTATTGAAAGGCTGATTTTGTCCAAGGCGATAGATTCATTAAAAATTACGCTTATAGATCTACACTCAAGTATGCCGGGCTTCATCAGATTACTGTTCCACAGTCAATTTCTATTCCTGAGTAGCAAATAGAGGAAAAATGGCCCTCCACTTAGGGCCGTAATTACGCCCACCGGAAGTTCAACAGGGTAGGCTACGAGCCTCGCCACAGTGTCGGATACAACTAGAAATAAAGCTCCACCGAGGAATGCGGTAGGTAAGAGAATCCTATGATCCGGTCCAAACAATAACCTCATTGAATGTGGCGCAACAAGGCCGACAAATCCAATGGTTCCCGAAACACTCACTACGGCGCCGGTAATCAATGCGGATGCAGTCATCAGAATGAAACGGTATTTCTGAACATCAACCCCTAAGTTAGAAGCTGATTCCTCGTCTAAAACAAGAAGGTTCAATCTGTTGGCGTTTAGATAAATCAACAAGAAACCTGCCAAGACTATTGACCCGGAAAACACTATCTTGTCATAATCTGCAAGACTGAAATCACCCATGAGCCAGAACAGCACACGCTGTAACTCATTTGAACTGGTAACCGACATGATCAGAAGCATCATCGCGTTCATCAGAGATCCCACGATGATGCCGGCTAGAATTACCGTATTTATGTATGCTGCGCTCTTCCGTAAAACGGCCAGTATATAGACAAGCCCCACTGCTATCAAACTACCCACAAAGGACGCAATAGATGTCGAGACTAACCAGTCACTCTTTAGGAGGCTTATTGAAGTCACTGCGCCCAGGGCTCCCCCTGCGGCAATTCCGATTATATATGGATCGGCGAGAGGATTTCTCAATACACCCTGAAAAACCACGCCGGAACTGGCCAGGCCGGCCCCAGCAATACATGCGAGCAATATTCTCGGTAGCCGATAGGAAAAAATAACGGCGTACATTTTACTGTAATCAACTGGATGAAAATCGAGGTTCCATAGATCCATAAATCCAACATTGGTCGTGCCCACCAGTAATGAAAATAAAACCACAATTAAAAGCGTGACACCCAGAATGAAGCTTACTGTCAAAGTTCTTTTAAGTATATGGGATTGCATGATGCACGGAAGCCGCCAGGTCATCGGTCTTTGGCGTCACTGCGGAGTGTGTTTGACTGAGTTGGGATACCAGGAATTTCAGGGTGTAAGAATTTCACCAATTTTTCTAACCCATCAATGGTCCTTACACCCGGGCGAGCCATCAGGTCAGCGTCCAATTCATATACTCGTTTGTTTTTAACCGCTTTTAAGTAACTGAAATCTTTCCACTGATCGACGCATTCTTTTTCACGGCATTCTTTGTCCAACATGAGTATCAAGTCGGGATCACATTTGATTACTTCTTCAATGCTAAATTTAGGATATTCAACCGTGGTGTTTTCAGCAATATTTGAACCACCGGCTTCTCTTACAAGAGACCCAAGAAACGATCTGCCTCCGGCTACCACAAGTGGGCGAACTCCAATAACAAAAAGGACCGTTGTTTTCTCTACTCCATCCATTAGTTTTCTGATTGATATTCGACGGACTCGAATGTCATTTACAATGCGGCCAGCTTCGTCATTGCTTCCCAACAGTTTTCCCACATTGTTGATGTTTTGTTCTATCTGTTCTATGTTTGAACTATCGTCTACATAAACTGGAACCCCGAGAGATTTCAGGCGCTGTATAAATTCCGGCTTTATACCTGTTTTGGGCGCAAGGACCAAGTCAGTGCGCACGGACATCAGCTTTTCAAAATCTGGACTACCATATGAGCCTATGTTCGTGACAGCCTTTGCCGCCTCTGGAATGTTACATTTAGTTGTGCGACCAACCAACCTCGAACCGGCTTTCAATTCGAATACCAATTCTGTGAGGCTCGGCGCTAAGCAGACAATCCTTTTGGGGGACGCTTGAACACAGACAAGCGCTCCTAGTGAGTCTTTCACACAGACGACGTTAGCGGAATCGCTCCATACTTTTCCCATAACCGTAAGAAGCGCTATGATAGAAAAAAACAAAATGAACGCATATTTGAACATAGCCATTTCACGATCTTTTCTTGAATGTTATCGGCACTACGTAATTGATCTTTTTGTGACCCAATATTTCCGGAATAGCCGGAAAGCGAGTTGACGCCTTTTCAACAATTGTAAGAGCTGCTTTATCCAGAAGCTCTGATCCGGATCTTTTCACAACGGTTAATTCCTCGATCGAGCCGTCACTAACGACGATAAAAGAAACCAGAGCCTCTCCATACTCTTTCTTATGCAAAGCCTCTTTCGGATAGTATGCGACTTTATATATCGCTGACAAAACCATTTTCTTGAATTTGTCCGCTTCTTCTCCCTGGGGGGCTGCGGATCGCTGTTCAGCTCTTGCAACAGATGGCAAACTTGCCACAGAATCCTGAAGGGAAGGACTGTCAGAATTTACATAATCCCTTTTTGCAGGGTTTTGAGGAACAGATAAATCTCTTTCTGCCAGTTTGATGTCCTTTTCATCCGCTGTGTCTCTGTCACTAGAACCATCACAATCAAGATCCTTTCCGTTATCAGTCTCAGTTGAAATGTTCTGTGGTTTTTTTGAGGTTTCTTTCTCATTTTTGTCTTTTTCCCCTTTTGATCTCTTGGCTATTGATGGACAGGAAGCGGTGGATTCGAGAGAAGCGTGTCCACTATCCCAAACTATCAAGGCGTTGGGGTCTATCAGTTTCACAAATATTTGGTCCGGCGAGCTTCCGTATTGACCGATCGATCCAGCGCTAGCCGAGAATGCGATAGCAATTATTAGGGCAATGTGAACAGTTGTGGAAATAATGCTCGGGATGATGTCCATACCCTTTCGCCATGAACGCAAATCGGAATTCAACGAAATTACAGGGGTATCGCTAAACGGTTCGAAATCCTCCAAAAACAGGCAACGTTCGGACAGGTTTGCTTCCCGGCCTTGAAAAGAACTGTCAAACGAGTAATCCAGGTTGAAGTCGACGTCTGAGTCTAAGTCGGCGTCAGAGCGTTTTGACCTGAAGAATAATTTGAGGAGAGATAGTCCTGAATTCTCCAAGAAGCTAAAGTGACCCCATTCCGCCGCGCTAGAATTACTCAGTGTAGCCATAGCTATTCACCGTTGGTTGGCGTCGGTGTTTTCAGGTCATACAAAAAACAAAAACCCGAGCCATGAAATGACTCGGGAATGCGCCCAGTTTTCTTTTCCCCAAGTTTTGCCCGTCATTCGCAGGGCTATGTGTCAGGCAGGTCTTCTGGCTCCCGGATCATTCTACTTACCCACGCCTTCCCATCTCGTCAATCGAGAAAGTGGCTATCTGCGGGCTTTCGTCCCCGGTTACAGCGGCGGGACCGCGTCGGACTTTAACCGACTTCCCTATTAAGCTCTATGAGCGCCTATAATGATCAAATTATCGAAAACGTCAGAGCGAGTCAACAATCAAAATCGCAAGATTGAAAAAAGAATGAACCACGCGTCAAATTGGTTTGTTTTCCGATAGAATCACTAAAATTGATCCATTACGAGAATTCATGTCTTTCGACGCGCAGCCAGGAAGAATGTCACAGCGGACAGGGTGAGACCGATGACAAAAATCTTCCACTCGAAAGGATCCGGAAATCCACCTTCCATGATGTTTTTGTAATCCCAACAAAAAGACACTATCACTATTACGCCGCCGATAACAATCAGCAGCCAGTCCCTCCATTTTAGAAGGAGAGGGCGGCCTTTGTCCTCGAAAAAGAGGACCACTAGACCAGCGATGATAAGAGCTATGGAAATTATTACCGGAGCGATAACAGGCCCTACCCATGGCACTGGTATCAAAAACAACAGGTCCCAGGTCATTAGGTTCGCCGGCCAGTCAAGAAAAATCCGCAACCATATATAGAAAAAAATGTCCCAAACGCCGAAGGCAATCATGAAATTGGCCCAGGCTTCACGACGATTATTGGCTGCAGCCGCGCCGACAGTCGCTAGCATTACCATGGTGCAGAACTCTCGCGCTATCTCAATTTTCAGCCTGTGAATATGTTCGGGTCCGAGACTCTCAAAGTAAGCTAGGGTCAGAATAGGAAATTGGAAACCCCCTTCGGTGAGAGGATAGTAGAGGGCTCGCAGGTATTCAACAACCGAAGCTTCAACATATCCAAAAGCGATGGCCCAAATGATTACCCATCCGACTTTTTTCATAATCAGGTTTTTCCCGTCCTGAAGCGTTCGGCAATGGCAATAAACTTGTTCCTGTCAGTTATTATCAGGCCGTTACTTGTGTGGGCAAGAAATTTATTATTCTAATTACCGAAAGATAAAATATTTGAAACTTTTTTCCAAATGTGGCGGTCAATTTTATTTGACCGCTGAAATTGGAGGATATATAATACGATACAATATGAGCTTGTATTTCTCCAGTCGTCCTACTTTTAAGGGCCCACGGGTGTTATGCGAGTAGTGAGAAATTAGATCGTGCGGCCCGTGCCGAGGATAATCCGCCCTAAATCCAATCGATTTATCCCCGTTCACAAAGACCCGCTATCTGTCAACCAAACGCTCTCTCACGAAATGTGTAAGGCGATTATCCAAAAGGAGCTAGAGAATGAGTATTAACATTTATGTCGGAAACCTGTCTTTTGATGCCAACGAGGCAGAACTCAAGGGATTGTTCGAAGAGTATGGCGTAGTGGATTCTGTCAAGATCATATCCGACAAGTTTACGGGCCGTTCCAGGGGATTTGGTTTTGTTGAAATGCAGAACCGTGAAGAAGGGCTCAAGGCAATTAAGGAACTTGATTCCAAGGATTTCGTGGGTAGAGCGCTGAAATTGAATGAAGCCCGCCCCAAGACCAATTTCGGTGGCGAAAGGTCAGGCAACGGAGGCGGTGGTCGACGAGGAGGCGGCGGCGGTGGGGACAGAGGGTCCCGCTGGTAAGCTGAATTTTCTAGATAATTAATTTTGAAGAATACAAGAGAGCCCGCTTTGGCGGGCTCTCTTTATGTAAGCCCCATTCTTAAGCTGTTTAACCCTGAAACTTCTTGATGACTGCGAGTGGAATCAGTGTTTTTCCACGGGCTGAAGCGAGTTGCGTGACGTAGTCGCGACCGGTTGCGGGCGGTTCTTTTCGTTCGGTTTCAGGTTTCATTTTCAAAGATATTGCGTCGCTTGGACAAGTTGTCACGCAGAGACCGCAACCAATACATCTGTCGCGATCGATGTTCGCCACATCATCAATTTTGATGGCGTCCATTTGGCACCTATCCAGACAGGTCTCACATGCTGTACACGACGAAGGGTCAACTTCAGCGAAATAATTCGTCAGAACCATTTCTGCTGGTTTGGGATGAAGCTTGATGGATCTCAAAATTCCGCAACAATCACCGCAGCAGTTACAGATTCCTCCAGTGTCCTTTGAAATAAAGGGCTGAGGCACTAGCCCGGCTTCTTCACATTTGCCTAAAATATCCGCTGCTTCTTCTTTAGAGATGAAACGTCCCATGCCCTTGTCCACGTAGTACTGGGCATGGCTTCCGAATTGGAAACAGGTTTCCAATGGTTTTTCGCATCCTTTTTCTATGAGCCCCTGTTGGACTCTACATACGCAATTTGCGACTGAAATTTGATCCTTGCCCTTTACTATCTCCTGCAAATCTTCATAGGGAGCGACCTGCCATAAGTGATTTATTGACTTGTTTACCGGTACCGTCCTCATCGGAGCGGCATGGGCTAATCCGTCTTTACCAAACGCCTCCACGAAATAGCGTTCAAACAGTTCGGCAAATTCCTTGTCCATGCTCTTGACTTGGTGTTCAAAAGAACCAACCACGAAAGGAGCGGCCCCGTACTTCACCACGCCAGCTTTCTTGGTTCTAAAAATCAGTCCTTTTTCAAACATTGTATCGAGGAGCTTACTGGCGTTGGTCTCGTCCATTCCAATGCGTGCGGCTATGTCTTGAGCTGTCTCGAGCATCATACTCAGGTTCAGATACATTCCAGCTTCGTCTTCGTTGAACAGTTTTTTAAGGATCTGAATTTCAACTCCAGACTCGGTAGACGGGAATCCAATGGAATACTGATCCATCTGCTCACGCAGATCTTGGTACAGGTGTATGGACATCTTATTTTAATCACCTCTGAATAAGGATAAATCTGCGGTCAAAAACCGCAGCGCCACAACAAAAAGGTCGTATATTTTGTATGCTAAAGAAATGCTCGGAATTTAACGGTTCATATCTTTAAGAAGCCTTTTCAAGAGGACCCTTTCTTCGATTGAAAAGCCTTTCAGGATTTCTTCATTCGAACGTTCTCTCGCCAAGATAAGTTCATTCTCATGGACCCTGGCCTTTTCTCCCAAATACAGCCTCAGTGAGCGTTTATCCTCCTTGTCCACCTCCTTGATCACCCAATCTCTCTCGGCCATACGATCCAGCACACCAGACAACGTAGCGCTGTCCAGGGAAAGCTTTTTGCCGATATCAGTGGCTGATGACCCTTCTTCCCGTCTTATGGCCTCCAGAACAAGAGTCTGTACAGGGGTTAGCCCATAAGTAGAAAGATGCCTTTTCATGTTTGAGTGGGCCAACTGGTAAGCTTTTGCCAGTAAAAATACTATGCACTCTTCGTTTGTAACCATTGAAACCTCTTGTATACAAGATAATTAATCCGGATATTTTGTCAACAAAAATTTGATAACCCCACCATGGACCATCAGCTTTGACAGCCTGTAAAAAGATCTGACACCGGGAAAGGCATTCCGCTCAACATTTATGACATGTAACTAGCTAATATAATGATGAGTTAGGAAGGTGGCCTCGATATTGCTTAAACAGGTCGGTGTGGCAATAAAGGAGCCGTCCCCCCAAAAAAACAGAATGAGGATGCAGTGACATCGGCCCCAATTTTATCGTAGGAGACGCAAGATGGATCGTTTTGACAGGTGTTGGGATATTCAGGAATGCGCACACAAGGAGCAGTGTAGCGTTTACCCGCATTATGGAAGGTCATGCTGGCTGATTAAGGGGAAGCTTCACTCTCTGTTCGTCAAGGACGATGAATTCATCTGTGACAAATCTTGTGAATCCTGTGAAGTTTACCACTGGAATATGGCTTTTCTTGGCCGAAGGCTCAATGAATCTGCAGTCAAACCCTTTCATGGAATTGCCTCAGTAAGCAAGACATAGTAGTCTGTCAAATATCAATCGCGCCAATGATTGGATCCCACTCGATAACGCTACTTCCAGGTAGTTGATCGTCCCACCCTGTTTTTCTGTCCTGTTAGCCAATTAACACATTCCAATTTGTAGGTCGGTGTCGAAACCTTATATGAAAAAAGGCGTCTAGCATATTATGCAGAGACGCCAAATTCTCAAGAAAGGCCCCGATATGCATCGAGGACTTAAATTTAGAGGAGATCAAAATGAAAGGGACTCATTACATATTACAAGCCCTTGCAGCGGAAGGAATTGACGCTCTTTTTTTTGTTCCTGGAGGCTTGATAGATCCTTTCCTGAACGCATTTGAGAGCACATCTCAAATAAGGCCAATAGTAGCGGCTCAAGAGGGCGGCGCCTGTTACATGGCCGATGGATATTCCCGCGCAAGTAGTAATTTTGGCGTTTGTATGGCCATCGGGGGGCCTGGTTTGACAAATATGACGACTGCGGTCTCCACCGCGTGGACTGACGAGTCCCCTGTGCTAGTTCTTAGTGGTGAGGTTTCCACTTCCATGGAAGGACTTGGTCAGTTTCAAGACGCAAGCGCGTCGAGTTTTAATGACACGGAAATTCTCCAACCTGTCACCGCAATGTCTCTCAGTGTGGAGAACCCACTTTTGCTTAATCACCATTTTCGCAAAGCGCTGGCTACCATGTTTGGTCGACGCAAGAGCCCGGTTCACTTGAGCTTGCCGCATGATGTACAAGAAGCTGATATATCTGTGGTTCATCAGCGTTTGGACAGATCGCTGAGGGAACCGAAAATATTGGACGTCGTAGCTACCGATCGTTTCTGGGCTAAAGTGGCTCCGGGTAAGGATTTCGACAAGAGGGCCGACAAAATCGCTATTCTTGCGGGAAATGGCGCCGAAGACTCAGACGCTTCAAAAGGATTGCTAAAATTTGCCGAGACTTTTCAGATCCCTGTCGCAACCACACTCAAGGCCAAGGGTGTTTTTCCTGAGGATCACCAACTTTCTCTCGGAGTGTTCGGTTACGCAGGGACCAGACACGCCTCGACGACGATTTTGTCTAATGATCTGGAATTGCTAATGGTCTTGGGATCAAGTCTTAATGAGAGAGACACGATGCACTGGAACTCCCGGCTAGTTCCCCAGCGTGGGCTGTTTCAGGTCGATATGGTTCCCGAATCTATAAACGCAGTCTGCGGAGGGGGAACCACTATCATAGGAGATGTTGGCGCCTTTCTTGAGAGACTGATGTCCGAACGAAATGACTCGCTACGTTACTTAGAAAACGGAAAAACTGTTCGCCAGGAATGGATCGACGGTATAAGGAAGCTTCCTCGTCTTTATGACGCTGAGAATTGTTCGAGTGACTCGATCCCTATTCACCCGGCACGCATTGTGACGGAACTAAGAAGATCTATGCCTCGGGAGACTATCGCTCTCGTGGACAGCGGAGCGCACCGGGCCTTTGCAGGCCAATACTGGGTCAGCTACGAACCGAGAACTTATATCTCCGCGGCGAATCTGGGCCCTATGGGTTGGGCTATCCCTGCGGGAATAGGAGTAAAGATGGCGAGGCCTGACAGACCTTGTGTCGTGATCACAGGCGACGCTTGCATGCTCATGCACGGTCTGGAAATACAGACAGCGGCCAGGTTTAATGTTCCGGTAGTCTACGTTGTAATCAACAATGCGGCTTTTGGAAATGTTTGGCTTCGAGCTTCAAAAATGGGACCAGGACCCGCTGCACTGACATCACTGCCGGATCACGACTGGGCCGGGGTCGCCAGATCGCTTGGAGTGAATAGCCTGACGGTTCGCAAGCCCGAGGAACTGGCGCCGGCTTTCAAACAGGCCCTTGAATCAAACTCAGCTTTTCTGGTCGATGTAAAAGCAGACAAGCGTTTTGGAACTCCTGTTGAGCCATTCACAGAATCTGTCAAGTCCTGGAGTTACCACGAATAGAGGAGATTAGTGATGTCGACTTTGCCTGATTTGAGCGGGAATCTCACCGATGAAGCCAAGAAAATTTACGATGACATCCTGGCGAGACGGTTGGCCCAGGGGACTAATGTAAGGGGCCTCTACATTCCATTGATGAATCACCCTGAGTTAGCTCAACTTATTGAGAGGTTAGGATACTATCTTAAATTTGAGGGAAAACTTCCTAGAGACGCCTATCAATTTGTTGTATTGTCCATTGCCAGAAAAATTGGAGTCGCTTATGAGTGGCTGGATCATCAGGCGTCCGCTAGGGCTGCTGGTTTAAGTGACACTCTGATAGACGCCATCCTGAAGGTTGATCGTGACGCAATACATCATCCGTATTCTGTAATCCTCGACACAATCGATGTTGCGCTAGAGTTCAAGTCCATCCCCCAAGAGGTTCAGAATGAGATGATAAAACTCTATGGAGTTGAAGGTCTATTAGAAGTTGTAACTTTGTGCGGATTCTACCAGATGGTAGGTGAAATAACCCAGGCATTCGACGTACCCCTTCCTGAGGGTGTTACGGCTCCTTTTTAGGCGCTCACCCGCCAGTAATTTGCAAATGAAAGGACTGAAAATGACTGCAACCGCAACACGTCTTAAACCCACCAACAGAGTAGAAATAACAATACTCGTGGACAACTACGTTGACCTGCTCCTTCCGGACGAACCAGGAATAGTGAGACCATCTTTAGCTAAAAACGGAACAATTCTTTCAAAAACCTTGCTCGCTGAGCACGGACTGTCTCTTCTAATTGATACGTGGGATGGGGAAACGACGCGAAGAACACTGCTGGATACCGGCTATAACGCTGGAACGCTGCTCCATAACATGCAGACCCTCGACTTGGATCCTAAGAGCATTGACGCGCTAGTCATAAGCCATGGCCACATGGATCACACAGGCTCCGTGAACATGGCTCTTGAAGCCATAGGAAAGCCTATCCCTATTGTATGCCACCCCGATATGTTTCGAAATCGGTTTTTAGAAAATCCCCAAATGGGTTTGGTCAAGTTTCCTCAGCTCGCCAACCGTGAACAGATGGTTGAACGGGGCGCTCAGTTGTCCGAAGGTCGGGGTCCCACCCTAATAGCTGGAAGCACAGTCTTGGTGACTGGTGAAATTCCACGTGTCACAGATTTCGAGAAGGGCATGCCCGGAGCACAGATTGAAATTGATGGGAAATTAGGCATAGATAAGATTGAAGATGATCAGGCGATTGTGATCAATTTAGCTGGTTGCGGCCTCGTGGTCATCTCGGGTTGCGCTCATTCAGGTATAATCAATTCCATGCTTTACGCTCAAAAAATCACCGGCGAAGAGAAAGTCTTTGGAGCGCTGGGTGGTTTTCATCTGATCGGACCTGATATGGAGTTCTTGATTGAATCTACAGTCGAGGAACTAAAGAAAATAGCTCCGAAGCTCATAATGCCAATGCACTGCACCGGACGAGTAGCGATGCAAAGACTCCAGTCTGAATTTGCCGATCGTTTTGTATTGAGCAGTGTGGGAACAAGATTGATTCTGACGGCTCGAGCTTGCTGAATTATATTTTTGGAGTGGATATGACGGGATCTGAACCCACAACTCCGGGCCGAAAACGCATTTTAAAAGACCCTGATTATAGTAAAACTGTAACGATTTCAGGGACTTTTAAAATACCCTAATATCAGATACCAAAGGGCTGCACGAACAAGTGGCGCCAAGTCACTTTGAGCGACGGCGCCCCATATCGGAGCCTGAACTGTATTCATCGTGGCGACAACGAAACGACAGCGCATGCGCTGTCGTAATCAGTCTCAAGAAGCTCTATCAGTTAAACCGTCGCATTCTCCTAAGTTTCTTCATAAGCCTCTTTCTGGCTAATATGGCCTTTTTCTTTTTCTTAACGCTAGGCTTGTCGTATGCTCGCCTTCTCTTAGCCTCTCCAAGAACCCCGGATTTCACCAGTTGCTTCTTGAATCGTCTTATCGCGTTTTCAAATGGTTCGTCCTCTCTGACCACGACACCAGGCATACTTATCCGCTCCTTTCCTTGAGCAGTTCAGTCCGGAGATTGTGATCAAACGTGGACAGCATGGAACCACCCCGCTCGATTACAATCAGAATTAACATGTTTGATCGTGACAACAACGTTTCTAAAGCAGTTTAGGCAATTTTGGCGGCAATATATTCGGTTACCAGGCAAAGAAAATCTGCGCTCCGCAAAACAACCCGAATGTTTGTTCGGGTCATTGAGCTGGAAATAGACGCCAAAGCCGTAATCCAAAATTATGGGGTTCCTTCCCGAAGATTCTATTCTATGAAATTGGCAGGCCAGAAATCGTGGTTTCGAATTCCAGCCTGGTTATTTTACCTAGACTTATGGTACGGATTACCAGCGCGATCCGCCGTTGCCTCTGGGCCTGTCTCCTGAATTTGTCTTTGGACGAGCCTCGTTCACTTTCAGACTGCGACCACCGAGGTCTTTTGAATCAAGTTCCTGGATGGCTCGAAGACCTTCCTCACGATTTTGCATCTCGATAAATCCAAATCCTCGGGATCGATTTGTGAATTGGTCAACGATGATCTTAGCCGAATCCACAACTCCATAGGGTTCAAAAAGACCGTTAAGCTCGCCCTCGCTCGAATCGAAAGACAGATTTCCAACATAAATTTTAATGCTCATTTTGTAGCTCCTTAAGAAAAGCGCCTCACACATTTTGCGATAGCGCATTTACGGTAAAGAACAAGGGCTGTTTGTGAACGGGGATAAACCGGATGGAATTACCGCGAGAAGTCCTCGGCACTGGGGCCTATGTCCCAAGATCTTAATCTTTGCATAACACCCGCGGTCCTTGACGAGAGGTCAACTGGAGAAACACAAGTTAAGCTTTAGTAAGTATGATAAGCTATCAATCTTTACCTGTCAAGTGTACTGCCTAAACCAAAATCCACCACGCGATTTTGGCGGGGAGTGATTCTCGGCTTTTTCACGACCGTTGGAGGGCTAGCCTTGGTTTTTCGTCGGGTCGACAGACCCAAGACTCAACTTTTTAAGGGTCTGTATCCT
>JBAZSD010000042.1 GCA_041662605.1 Desulfomonilaceae bacterium | reverse complement strand
CACCCGAACGTGCTTTCTTCAAAATAAAAACCCCTTTGATTTCTTGGTCGATTCCATCACTGCTCATCGACTTGGGCTGTCAACACCTTCTCTATTGACCGCCTCCTGCTGAACGGTTACCCTCTGACTATCGCTCCTCCCCCTTTCGCATGTTGTTGCATCCACATGGCGTTGGTAATGGCCACTATTTTCGAGAGAGGGTCCACCAGCGACTCATTCGAAACCTTGTAAATACCTGGTTCAGTGCGACCAATAAAAAGGCGGGTTTTAAGGCGGCTCATGTCGAAAACAGCCATATAAACCAAAGTGTTTGGAAATTCCACGCTGGGACGGTAAACTGTTTTGTATATCAGAGGCTTTCCATCTCCGTCGACAGGAGTGTCCGTGCTCACCCAAATCCCCTCACCATCAATTTTGGGCGATGTATACAGTGGAGGTATGTCTTTCAAGGACATTACGTTTTCAACGGAAACAGAAAATTCGAGTTTTTGGGGGCTTGTGAAACTTTCCTCGATTTCTTCTTTCTGGTCTTCCTTTTCGATCGTGGCTATTCTATCATCATGATTCTCAGGCGGAAGCCAGTTGAGGACCGATGAAAGCCACTCAGGAATGGGTCTATCGTCACTCAAATCTTTTTCAAGATCCCTGTGTTCCTTTTGAGGTTTAACGCTTGCGACGTCATCTGACAATGACTTGATGTGAGTGACCGGAACCACATTCGGCGCAACTAGAAAGGTTAATACAAGTAATGGTATCGTTATAAAAATGAACACCCTCCTATCCATCAGACCACTCCCTTTGAATTAATCAAACTCAATAGAAAATAAATGGTTTAGAATTCAAATAAAGACTTAGATGTCAACGACATACCTGTTCTACAAAACTAGATTGAATAGGATTGAGGAAGAGGTACACATAACCCAATTTTTAATTTACCTAAAGGTGTCAGGTAAAGTCAAATAAAAATATGGGTTCGACCGTCAAAAAATAGATTGTGACTTATTCAGGGGACTAATACCTATATTTAATGAAGTTTTTGCCATGGAAGGAGGAATCATTTAGTCAGTAATATGTTATAAAAAATAAAGGGAATACCGTTCGTAGCAATGTGAATATTCTAACGACCTTTGGAATGATTTTCCCGCGCTCTCATTAAGAATCCTGGTTATATGGAAGGAATACTGTGATGCGAATGCTCAAGACTAATGTCACCACACTTTTCATTTCAACTGTGATGATCGGATTACTCTCTATGTATACCGCTGGCGTGAGTATCGTTGAGGCGGGAGATAAGAATCAGGACTTAATAGAAGCTGTTACCCAAGGCCGCTCGGACGTAGTTAAAAGTCTTTTGACTGAAGGCGCAGACGTAAACGCAATAGAAGACGCCACAGACAGTACGGCGCTTATGGTAGCCGCTCACAAAGGTCACATTAACGTGGCGAAGACACTTTTAGATAAACATGCGGATGTCAACGCTGCCCGTAAACTGGATGGTTGGACGGCGCTGATGATAGCCGCTGCTGGGGATGATTACAAACATTACGAGGTGGTTAAGTTACTTCTTGCTAACGGGGCGGATGTCAACGCCACGCAACAGGAAGGATTTACGGCAATGATGGTAGCAGCCAATAAAGGTGAGCTAAAAACCGTAAAACTTCTGGTAGGAAAAGGAGCGGATGTTTCTCCCAAAGGCCCGGATGGCAGAACGGCCCTGTTTATGGCTGTTAATAGTGGAAACCTGGAACTCGTAAAGTTTCTTCTTTCCCAAGGCATGGATGTTAATTTGAGGGACACTCATGGCGAGACGCCGTTGACGGTGGCTGCAGAAGAAGGCGATCCAAAGGTGGTAAAATTGCTTCTTGATAAAGGGGCGAATATTAATGCGCTACAAAATGATGGACATACAGTACTGATGGCGGCAATTAGGGCCGGACACAGTGACTCGGTAAAGCTCCTTCTAGCCAGGGGCGCTGATGTCAACGCAAAGGCGCAGGACGGCGCTACACCATTGATATGGGCTAATAGGTGGAATAGGCCGGCCATCGTCAAAATTTTAAAGGCTCATGGAGCCAAAGAATGAATCAATTACAGTTTTCACTCCACATAATAGTCAAGTTTAAACAGCCGTTTAGGCGCGACTGTGAATAAACTGTTTTCCAACCGGCGCTGCGAGCAATCATACTCGTAAACCATTCCGCCATTGCTCAAGACTATTTCTTTCTCGTCCATACCCCAACAGCTACCACGATATCGAAGGCGGTAACATGACGATAAACAACCTGAATAGTGTCCTTGTCGATTATCTTGCCTTCCATAAAACCGTCTTCATCCACAAAATATATGGTCTTGTTATCCAGGCCAATCCCAGCGAGGAATTTCTCTGTATCCCCCAGGGGCGCCTTGAAGGTACCATGCAATATCCTTCCCTGTTGCTTGGTTATGACCGCTTCGCCGTTAAGAGCGCTGAAATCTCCTTTATGATGTGTCTTCGGGCCTGGTTCCTTTCCTTTCAGCGCCACCCCGCCCTCACTCTTAACCATCCATGTTCCCACGAGGTTCGGGATGTCCGGGCCGGCCATGCAGGCTGAGGCACAGAATAGAGTAGCTATCAGCACGGATACGACACAAATAGACTTCTTCATTGTAGTCATCCTTTTCCCAAGAATATTCCCTCAATCTTAGCTGTTGAGGATGGCGCCGCACTGCTTTGCTATAGCACGAAAAATTACTCATAAGAAGAACGTATAATTGACCTGGCGAACACAGCTTTGCCAGACAAAAAGATTCTTTCCGGACAAATATTACGCAGAATACCCATTTGAAAACATTTGCGCATCAGGCCTGACTGAAAACTGAATTACCAGCCTTCCACACGGCAGAACCCATAACGGGTAAATGGATCGGCCAAAATCTACCAGATAGGTCTTTGCTTCTTAGCAAATGAAAACATTCTAGATCTCTAACGTGGCAAGTGGTAAATAATCCAATGGGCAGCTCGAGGTCAGCGCTAGAATAGCTTCAGCAGGCGAGCGCTTTTCTCACCCTTCCTTGATCCTTTAACAGCCGCTTTTTGAGTCAAATCACGGCTAGAGTAGTCCTCGAGAGAAGAATTGGACAGCAATGCGTATCCAAAGGAATATAGATATGGAGAGGCAAGATGACCAAATATAATAAACCTATCGGTAACAATGAAGAAAGCCGGTCGCGAAACAGCATAGGAAGTCCTGATCACTCCGAAAGCATTAAATACCGGGAAATAATCTTCGAGCAGCAAGGACCTATTGCAGTGCTCACGTTGAATCGGCCGGACATCAGGAATGCTTTTACTCATCAAGAGATGATCGACGAAATAGTAGATGTTTGTCAAAAGGTTCAGGATTCGGATTTGCTGAGCGTTCTTGTGGTCACAGGCGCTGGAACATCGTTTTCGGCTGGGGGGAACGTCAAGGATATGTATAAGAAAGAAGGTATGTTCTCTGGAGATCCGAATGATGTCCGTCAGAACTACCGCAAGGGCATCCAAAGAGTTACCCTCGCGTTCCAGCGGCTGGATGTCCCGGCTATTGCCGCGGTGAATGGCCCAGCTATGGGAGCGGGCTGCGACCCTACGTGCATGTGCGATATACGTATTGCGAGCGAAAAAGCTCGATTTGGAGAAACTTTTGTATCGGTCGGGTTGATCCCAGGGGATGGTGGAGCGTTTTTGCTCCCTCGTGTGGTCGGATTTTCAAAAGCATTGGAGCTGGCTCTGACGTGTCGCGTCATCGACGCTGCCGAGGCCCTGAGAATCGGCCTGGTGAGTGAAGTGATACCAGCGGAAAGGCTTATAGATCGCGCACTGGAGGTAGCAGGTGAGATCGCCCAGCATCCGGCGAGAACTCTTCGCCTGGCCAAACGGCTATTTTACCTATCCCAGGGAAGGAGCCTGGAAGAAACTCTGGAACTTTCGTGCTCATTTCAGGCTCTCTGTCACCACAGCCCAGAGCACATGGAGGCTTTAGAGGCTTTTTTCGCTCGACAACGAAATCGGGATGGGTTCAAGGGTGATGGTCAGCCCCCACAGGCATAAATGGACGTGATATCAAATTCTGTGCCTAAAACTATCTTTTTTTAGGTTACTTTCCTGACTGGAGCGCCAGGTCGAGCACGAATTATGGAGTTAATGGGTAGCGTATATGATAGTTGTAGAGGCAGAAGTCAAATCCAGGCGGTTGTCACAGCAAACGTTATCCAAGGCCGTGATTTCCTCACAATTTCTATATATTTCGTCGTCGTGGCATAAAACACACGTCTGGCGCCAAGTTATGTCAAGTCACCGGGGCAATTAACGCTGTTCTGGCAATATCTGGTCATACAGACTATAAAACTTCAAGCAGTTACATTTATATCTTTACATGTAACTTTAAATATATAGCCTAGGACATTCCACTCCTGACCATTTCGGTGTGATTGATGTTTTTGAGGCGCCATCCTAATAACCTCCATGTCATATTTATTTATTGATTCCATTATGTTGACATAACTCTTAATCAGTAGGCATGGGGTTCGAGCCCTCGGCGGCCCATCAGTACAAAGTAAAAACAGACTGAAATTTTGGACAATATTTTTATCACAAGATGTTGGCGTCACTAACAACAGACTGTAAAAATGGGTTTAAATTAACCATTCGCATGTTTGTAAACTATTTACATCTTGGGGCTTTTCCATAAATGGGTCAAAATTAACTAATTTAAATGACCAGATCATTAAGATTTTGGCTCACGCTTTCAATCTTCATTATTTGTAACCCTGTAAAATCAGACCACAATTAATTTAGTTACACTTAACAAATCATGCTGGCCAGGAAATTGCTAACCAAACGGTGAATTGAAGATCCCTCGACCGAGGAATCTCAACTCCTTGCATGGTCTGGCCATCTCAATTTAGCGGGATGGCCGGATTCAAAATCATGGATTGTCAAAAGTGACTCAAAAGAATCGAGGTGAAAAAGAACAATTCGTCGAAGCGCATTTAATGCAGGTGAATTCTGTGAGCGCCGGATGTGGCGTCGACCATCGGTTCATAAATTGCTAACACGAGTGTTACCGTTTTTTAGGGAGGCCAACAATTGAAACTAAATTCATTATTAATAGTCGCTCTAGCGACCGTGACCTTCGCCATTACAGACGCTTCTGCGTCTTATAAATCATGGAATGAGTATTACTCAAATGCTGAGACGCTTATGGCCGATGGTCGTATTCCAGAAGCGTTACGCTTCGCCAAACGAAGCGTAATAGAATCTAGAGACAGACATGGCGAGCAAACCATAAATACGTTTAAATCATTGGAGCTTCAGGCGGAATTGACTAAGGCGAGTGGAAATTACAAAAGGGCTGTAAAGCTGCAATCGGATGCGTACGATCTTGTGAAGCGAATCAAGGGCAGTGACGACCCTAAAACGATCAACTCGCAATGCCGCCTGGCGCAACTCTCAACGCTTGCTGGTAACTTGAAAACCGGGGAGGCTTACTACCGGGATGCATTAGCAACGTGTCAGGCCGGAAATCGCCAGGGATGTATTACAATAGCCGAACCGATGATTGGACTTGCGCAGGTTCTTGCCTCGGAGGGTAATTATCCCGAGGCTGAAAAACTTTATCTATCGGCAATCGACAGGTTTTGTTGTTTTTCAAAATACAGAGCGGCCTTGAAGCTCAAAATGGCGGCCGCTTTCGAGGGGCTGGGAGCGATGAGCGAAAACTCTGGGGACTACTCCAAAGCCGCTGGTTGTTTAAGGAACTCGGTGAAGATCTATCGGTCTCAAAGCGTGGTTCCACAGGAACAACTGGGGCAGACTTTGTTGAGTCTCGGAAACGCCTATTCAAAATTGGGCAAGCCTGAGCGTTCGCTCAAATGTTACAAGGAAGCTCTCGGGATTTTTGAGTACAATGGAAAAGCCTCGCCAAGCTCCCTGGGATTGGTATTCAAAGGCCTTGGGGACATTTACAGGAGTAAGGGTAATCTCAAACTAGCCGCAAACAATTACAAAAAAGCTGTTACCCAACTCCAGACAGTGGCTTTTGTCGGAAGACCACTTTTCGCCGAGACCATAAGGTCTTTGTCTGAAGTCTACCAAGAAATGGGAATGGAAACAGAATCCCAGATGGTACAATCCAAGTTGATGGCAATGAATTGATACAGAATTGTTTGAAATCCTCTATCCGAAGTCCAGTTGATTTCAATGGACTGTTCACCCTCAT
This sequence comes from Desulfomonilaceae bacterium, assembly GCA_041662605.1. Classification (NCBI taxonomy): domain Bacteria; kingdom Pseudomonadati; phylum Thermodesulfobacteriota; class Desulfomonilia; order Desulfomonilales; family Desulfomonilaceae; species Desulfomonilaceae bacterium. The sequence continues at coordinate 14,289 of JBAZSD010000042.1, read as the reverse complement.
CAAGTAACGACTTTTCGAGGGTGAACAGTCCCGGAAAGCGAAGAGCCTTTACTGAATGTCAGTCCAAGTTATTAGTCAGGGGGTTTCAAGGCTATGGCGCCGCATATTTTAATTCTTTCTTTTTATCTTGTTTTTTTTCATGTGATATTTTAGAGAGTTCCTGGTCATTCCCAACGATTCTGCAGCTTTAGTTACATTCCCGTTACATTTGAGCAAAGCCTTTTCAATTAACGATTTTTTCAAGTCAATGATCGCATGACTTATCGATGCCTGGTCAGTTGTTCCCTTTGGACCCTGAAATGGGCTGGGAGGTTTCGATTTAGGCGCCTGTCTTATCCCAATTATATGGTCTTCTGTGATGTCACCTCGTTCAGCTATGATCAATGCTCTCTCAAGAACATTTCGGAGTTCCCTGATGTTTCCGGGCCAATGGTATTGTTCCAGCATTTTCAAGGCTTTAGGCTTAATGACAGGTATCCGAGGCATTCCAAATCTCTGCGATAGGCCCACAATCAAATCGTTACATATTAGTGGTAAATCCTCAAGCCTGTCCCTGAGGGGTGGTACCACCAGTGTAAAAACATTCAATCGAAAGAAAAGATCAGTTCTGAAATTACCGGATTCGACCTCATCGACAAGATTTTTGTTGGTTGCGGCTAGGATACGGGCATTAATTTTTATGAGTTTCTCACCGCCAACACGAGTAAATGATTGAGTGTCCAGAAAGGTTAGCAGCTTTGCCTGAAAGTTAGCTGGAAGGTCTCCAATTTCGTTCAGCAGAAGGGTTCCTGATTCAGCTAATTCCAGCAGCCCACGTTTCAGCGATCCGGATCCCGTAAAAGAACCATGTTCATGGCCGAACAACTCAGATTCAGCAAGGTTGGGAGGTAATGCGGCGCAATTAACAGCAAAGAAGGGGCTTCCCGCTCTTCTTGATTTCTCATGCAGGAATTTCGCAAGATAGTCTTTGCCAACACCACTTTCGCCCATTAACAGGACCGTGCTGTCTGTGCCTGCCACTAACGCCAACTCACGCAGAGTGTCCTGAAAAATTGGTGAAAATGATTTGGATGGGAAAGTAATCGTCTTGCTGGTATGAGCTTTTCTATCTGTTATATCCCGAAGAATTCCGCATATTCCCACCACGGTGCCTTCACTGTTTCTGATCGGAAAACGAACACTGCTAAATGTGATTAATCTGCCGGATATCTTAAGTGAAAACTCCGTATCAACCGTTTCCCCATTCAGGGTTTTCAGGTCTGCGTCTTTTATACTAGCAGACCTAGTCATTCCAAAAACCTTTTCAAACGTCTTGCCAATGAATGCAGACAACGGTTTCCTGGTCAGTTCCAACATTGCAGGGTTAACATGCGTAATTTTAAGATTTGTGTCCTTGAGAAACACGCAATCAAGCGCTCCTTCAAACATGGCCCCAAATCTCTTTTCACTATCAATAAGTCTTTGTTCCGTCACTCTCCGCTGGCTAATCTCGAGCATGAGCTTCTCATTTATTGATTCTAGGTCAGATGTCCTTTCCCTTACTCTCTGTTCCAAGAGCCTCAACGAATCCTGCAATTCGCTCTCTAGCCGCTTCCTGTCCGTGATGTCCCTCGACGTTGTTACGATTCCGTAAGGTTTCCCATTTTCGTCCCTTAAGAAGGTTCCAGTTATTTCCGCCCACCTGACCTGTCCGTTTTTCATGTATTGCTGAGCTTCTTCCGTCCGTGAGTTCTGCGCAGGATCCGCCCCCGACGATCCTTTCTCCAACCAGTCCTTAAGCGATGTTACTATATTGTGTCTTGATTCTGGGGTCATGGTCTCAAGCGCATTGAGTTTCAACATTTCTTCAGGCGTGTAACCGAGGGCGTTTATCACTGATGAACTCACATACGTGTACTTCAAATCAAGCGTCATCGTCGATATAATGTCTTTTGAGGTTTCAACAACAGTCTTATACAGTTTGTTGATTTGTCTTAGTTCACTTTCTGCTCGCAATCGTTCATCTACCTCCAGCTTTAGCAGGCGATTGGCCTCTGCTAGGTCATTAGATTTTTGTTTGAGGCTAGGATCAAGTTGATCATAGTTGTTAACCAAGAATCTATCTTCAGCGCTATTGGCGGTTACATTCCGACAAACTATTGAAACACCATCAATTTTATCGCCAGTAGTGGATACCGGAATATACGTGCTTTGATACTTGAGGCCATTGATCTGAACATGTTTTTGAAACATTTTTGGATCTTTGATGATATTCGGAAACATATTTTGGGGTTTGTCAAGAATGGCGGTTGGAGCCAGGGCCGGAACCACAGAGGTTAATAGATCATTTCTTTTCAGATCGAAAGAACCGCAGGCTGCGGCATTGCAATCAATGACACGCCCCTCATGATTTACTACGCACATCGGTTCGCGAAAAGAATCCAGAAGAAGCTGGTATGTCACATCATAACGATTGAATTCGGCTTCACTTTGGGATAAGGATCTAAGATCACTATTATTTAAAGAAAACTCTGGACCGCCAGGATGATGTGAGAGGTTTGCCTCTACAATTTTGTCGGACTTTTTCGACATTTGTCCCCTTTGCATGGAAACAGTTGTCCGGCTGGTTGTGTATTAATTGTACACTAATATAACGCTCATCTAACAAAAAAGTCAACTAAGCTTTTTACAAAAACACCAAGTTACTGATATTATAATGACGACAACTAACTACTTGTATTTTTGAATTTATATCTTGTAAGAGGCTCGTCAGAGGTGATCCGCCGAGACATAGCGCTGGACTGTTGGCAGATGAACAATGGACATGAACCTATCACATAGGTCGTCCACAAGCAGATTCCCGGCTTATAATCATAGACGACCAGTATATGCAAATCCCTAGAAAGAGATGAATTTCGGTGTATTTTTTGTGAAAGTATTATAATCTACAACTAATTAATATTTATGAACTAATTATGAATATGTGTAGTTTTGGAAGGTTTTCTCTCTCCTTCAATATATGAAATGATTTTTAATTAGAGAACATCAGATCATACTGTACGAGTGTTATCGCTCGCTTATGCCAAGCCTGGTCATGGACAAACCAAGGCAAACCTTGAAATTAGACTCAGGTTTCCGGTTTCTTGTATCTTTAGGATTGAGGCAATCGCGTTGCTTCATCTGATTGTGACCCCGCATGGGGCTCTTCCGACAAGGCTCCCACTAACGATTTCAGGCATTCTGCCATTTAACGCGGCCTGTTCATCCTCTTTCCAAACGGATTTCCTTGAGATTATGGCGTTATGATCTGTTGAGCGCTCTGACGGGGTCAGACCAATCCTGCTCTGAAAGGTTAGAACTACAAGCCCATTTGCCGCTCATGACGTTAAAAAAAGCCAGTATGGCCCAGATGACGGTCATTAGGACCGGAGCAAACAGAAGGAAAGTGCAAACAGCGGCAAGAGTATAGTTCACGGTTACCAAGGCATAAGCTATAGCGCTTAGCAACATAAGACCTCCAAAGCCTATCACTACAAAGAAACTCATCCATACAGCGGTTCCCAGATTCTTGGTAGCTCTTTCCAGGATAGTGATGGTTTCCGTCCCTGTTAATTGGTCCATTCTTCGGTCCTCCTATTCTTTAGCCGTGTTCAAACTTGTCACTCTCTGCTGCTAGAAAGCATGTTACGTGCCAAATTTAACAAAAGGCAAAACGCATTATATTTCAATCGCTTATAGATATTGTGGTTTTGTGGCGCTTCTATCTAAACAAAGTTGAATGCGGGCGAAAAACACCCGGCGTAGGCGGCTGAAATGATATCAAGGAGTTAGGCGGAAGAGTAAGTGGAAATTTTGCCCTGGCATGGGCAATTTATACCAGCCAGCAAAACCCCGTTAATCGGTGCACCTGTTCAGATCAAAAATCTTTATGTAATGTTTGATAGAATCAATCCCAACACCTAGTAACTCCGCGGCGCCTTTACGACTACCCTTAGCTCTGTTAATCGCCTCTACGACGAGTAACCGTTTCAGATTCATGGCCACATCGTTTATGTTCTCGTTTTTAGGAAAACCAACGGTGATTGACCATTCTGATACAGGGTTATGGGACAAGGATTGGGAATTCAATTTAACGTGGTCAAGCCGTATGGACCGCCTGTCGCACAGAATCAACGCTCGTTCCAATACGTTGCGAAGTTCTCTGATATTTCCAGGCCAGGCATAAGACTTAAAAGCTTTTATAACCTCAGGCTCTATTTGAGGTTGAAAATTTAGTCCCATCTTATGCGCCAACTCGGCCAATAAATTGGAAACCATATCTGGGATATCTTCAGTTCTGTCTCGCAGCGGAGGGACATCAACAGAAAAAACGTTCAATCGAAAAAATAGGTCCTGTCTAAAACGATTTAATTTTACCTCTTTCTCGAGGTTTCGGTTGCTCGCAGCGATGAGTCTGGCGCCTACAGTAAGATGTTTCACACCCCCCACCCGGGTGAATTGTCTAGTGTCGAGAAATGTAAGCAGCTTTGATTGCAGCGGAAGCGAAAGTTCTCCAATTTCATTTAGGAGGATCGTTCCGCCCTCTGCCAACTCTAATAATCCTCGTTTAAGGCCTTTGGCTCCGGTAAAGGCCCCCGACTCGTGTCCAAAAAGCTCTGATTCGGCTAATTCATGTGATACGCTGGCACAGTTGATTTCGAAATATGGCCCACTTGAGCGTTTCGAATGGTCATGGATTTGACGGGCAAGGTAATCTTTCCCAGATCCGCTCTCGCCGGAAAGCAACACTATTGAGTCAGTTTCGGCGGCCAATAGGGCGAAATGCAACACTGAACGCATAGCTTTGGAATTAGGCATCTTGATTGGAACAGGCTGAGAATTGCGCTTACGTTCGGTAATTTCACGGCTAATACCGATAACGCCAATTATTTCCCCCTGGCTATTGCGCATCGGGACCTTTGTGTCAAGAAAGGTCCTGGGATATCCATTTACTTTTCGCGTTTGCTCTTGCTCTATGGATTCACCCTTTAGTACACGAGAGTCGATATCTCCCAAGACTTCAGCCGCGTCCTTTTCGAACAGTTCCGTGTCCTTGTGTCCCAGTATCTCGGATTCCGAGCGTCCAAGGATGTTCGCAAAATACGGATTCACCTCGGTATATTCTTGTTCCGAATTTTTGACAAAAATACAATCTCTGGCGCTGCTGAAAACAGCTTTAAGACGTTCTGTGGTTTCGTGCAATTTTTCGTCAAGTCGTTTGCGATCGGCAATGTCGAGATAGATCCCGGCCATTTTTAGTGGATTACCGCTTGGATCACGGTTCACAACCCTCCCTCGGTCAAGAATCCATCTCCATTCTCCTGATTTTGTTCGGAGCCGATATTCTGCTTCAAAATAAGGGGAGCAATTCTTTAGGTGACTTTTCAAATTCTTCAGATAACACATCTTGTCGTCCGGGTGCATGCGATTTAACCATGTGCCGGTATTTGTATCGATTTCATCCGATGAATAACCTAGACGTGAACTCCAACGCCGATCGAAACAAAGTTCATCGGAATCGATGCTCCAATCCCAAGTGCCTAGGTCTGAGGCTTGCATTGCCAATTCTAGTCTCTGCTGACTAAGGAGTAGTTCTTGTTCAACTAGTTTACGTTCCTTAATCTCCAGTTCGAGAATGTCCTTTGCTAAAATAAGTTCGGACGTTCGCTGTTTAACAGTTTCCTCGAGATCTGCCTTGTGGCGCTTGATCGCATCTTGAGTATCCTTGATCTTGATTAATGAAGCTATTCGGACTTGGAGCTCCAGTCGCTCAATGGGCTTGTTAATAAAATCGTTGGCCCCCGCTTCGACGGCCCGAAGGCGTGTCTCTTTGTCATCAAGGACTGTAAGCATGATGATGGGAATATCACTAGAATCAGGGTTCTCCCTGATACGCCGGACTACCTCAAACCCATTCATTCCCGGCATCATGATATCCAATAACACTAGATCGAAGCCTGATTTCAACTTATCCAGAGCCTGCAACCCGTCGCTAGCGCCTTCCGACGTGTATCCAAGGAATTCCACAAAGGCTTTAATCACATTTTGACTCTTTAGGTCGTCATCAACTACAAGAATATGTCCAGGTTGGTTCATGGTTATCCCTTTTCACACTTGTAACTATGCGACTGGATCTTCGTCCGATGATTTAACAAGCTCAGCAAGAGTTCGGTAGAAAATCCAGATGCCAACTGGCTTGACTAGATATGCGTCACAACCTGATTCCCTAGCAATGGTTGCGTCAAACTTCATTGTATTTGCTGTTAGAGCGACAATTGGAATATGCTTGGTAATCGGATTGCTTTTTATGATCCTGGTGGCAGCCAATCCATCCACGCCTGGAAGAGACATGTCCATGAGAATAATAGCAGGATTATTAATTTCCAAACTCCTTATTCCCTCTTCAGCCGAAGCCGCTTGAATCACTTCATAACCCCCGGCTTCCAGTAAGTTTACCAGCAACTTCATGTGAGTCTTATTGTCTTCTACAACAAGGACCTTAGGGATTTCCGGAGCTTCAACGAGAAGATCAGGGATCAGCCTCTGGGACCGTATAGTTGCTGCTCCTGAAAACCGCTCAGTCTTCTCTATTCTGTCTTTCGAAGATTTCAAGAAGGGAATCACAAAACTGAATGTGCTGCCCTTGCCCTCACCCTCACTCTCTACCCAGATTCGGCCTCCGTGAAGTCCAACTAATTTCTTCACCAAGGCAAGGCCTAGTCCTGTCCCTGATTCAGGGCAGGAAAGAGAAGAGTCCAATTTTTCGAACGGTTCAAAGATGAGCCTTTTAGCCTCTGGTTTTAAGCCTATACCTGTGTCGGAAGCGCTGAACATAAGCTCATCCCCGAACCGCTCAACGCTCAATCGGATGCAACCCCCCGAGGGAGTAAACTTGGTTGCGTTGGAAAGCAGGTTGACGAGAATCTGTTTCAGCTTAATCTCATCGGCGAGAATCTCTATTCTAGTTAGATCTTCTTGGATTACCAGATCAAGGTCCAAACCTCGCCTAGCGACTCTTCCCCTGACCATGCTTTGGCAATTTTCCAGTAATTGACTCAATCTAACGCTGGAGATCTTCAGTTCCATTTTTCCTGATTCGACTCTAGCCAGATCAAGTATGTCATTGATGAGTTGGAGCAGAAGGTGACCAGAGTCAAAGATATCATTTACATACGCCATTTGCTTTTCATTAAGCTTCCCGAAAAATTGTTGGGACAGTAGTTCCGCGAAACCGATAATTGCAGTCAACGGTGTGCGGAGTTCATGACTCATGTTCGTCAGGAACTCACTCTTGGCTGAGTTCGCAGCCTCTGCCTGAACCCTAAGCTGATTTGTGGCTTCGTTGTCTCGTTTTCGCCATAAGATGTCAGCCTTGAGTTCTTCAATCAGGTCGTCTTTTTCAAATCTCAGTGTTAGTAATTCTCCATAAAGCTTGTGGATATTGTGGCCCAATAGAGCCATAAAACCACCGAAAACAAGCAAAATCCATCCGATTGGCGCATCAAAGTCTGCGCCCTGATAAATAAATCGGCATGAAAGCGGAACGAGGACCAGAAGAATGTTGATCAAGTATTCATTGGTTGGAGAGTAAACTACTACGGCCCCGGCGACTATGCCCCCCACAAAAATGATCATGAAAATCTGAAGATATTCGGAGTCTTCAGGGAAAAGAAAAACCGCAGCGGCCGTCCAAACCAGACCACTCAAAGTCGTCACCAAAATGTGGCGGGTTCCCCAGGGGAATAATTCCTTTCCGGTAGGCGCCGCTTTTCGGAATGCTGATACAAGGAGAAGTCGAACGGTAAATATCGCTACGTAGCATGAAATCCATGCTATTAGTCTGTCGTGTGATATCGTATTCCACAGGGCCCCGGCAAAAGCGAGGCTCCCCAATAGCGCAGCTATCCCTCCTTCAAGAGAATGAGAATATACTTGGCTAATTTGGGCGCGGCGAAGACGCTCCGGCTTTCCTGCGGGATCACCATTCATGTCCACGGAGGCGCTCTTTGCTTCCAGCGTTGTGTCAGCCTTCAGCCACGCGTTCACAAAATAATTCCGCCGTCATTAGAAGGCGCTCTCATAAGCTTGAATTGCTTGCAGGTATTGTTCGTCAGGTGTCAGATTGATCGGATCTGACAGAGAGGGCGTTTCGGCGCAAACTGAGAACGCCCATGACAGTCCTAAAATTGATGTAATTATAGTAGCCACAATCTTTCTAGACATACGGCATTCCTCTTTCTCTTGAAACAAAGCTTATGAACAGACTGCTGCAGCTTCTGAACAGCTATTCATAATCAGCGCGATTTCAGACGGATCGATAAGGGTTGAAATCGTTTGTCGCATAACCTGGGCGATATTGTCTGGCCCTGGGCAGGCGATAATTGATGATTCCACCAGTTGGTCACCATTTCCAGAGGTCATCGACGTCGAAACCGCCCGAGCAATGGACGGCTGCAACCAATGTTTGCATTGGGCTAAGAGCGGAAAAACAAAGAGAGCCCCGACATTAGACACATCGCAAGAATTCTGAAAATCGAGTTCATTTTAATCCTCCTTGCTTGTTTCCCAATTCCTACTTTGTTTGCTGAACGGACTTAGGCGCTAATGGCGCCATTGCTCTCAGCGCCAAGACAAAACCAGACCGATGAAAACAATCATCCCCCCTATTATCCACAGTCCTTGCCACAATCCGTTCGAGTGATCGTAATGTCCATCGCGAATCTGTTTTGCTTTGGCTGCCTTCTTCTCAGCACGTCGTTGTTCTTGCTGAGCCATGAAAAGGTTATAAAAAAATTGTTCCTGTTCCATTTTGTGAGCGTCCTTCCTCGATTAGGCTCTCCTGCCAACTCATACTTTATTGGTTAAGGCGAATTTTGCACGAATGGCGCCATTTATGCGATAAAATCAGATCAACGTGATCGGTGCAATAATATCAAGGGAATAGGCTGGTTAATCGAAAATGAGATGACAGGGGCAGGAAGGCGAGGAGGATGCAAGGACGAGCATTATCGCTCATCTTTAGGCGATTTCACGGGAAACGCCCGTTGTTGCCCATTTAGTTTTGAGCGGTAGTGTAGGCTTATATGCAGTCAATGAGCATTATCGCTCGCTTATGCCTAGTTTGGTCATGCGGCGAACTGACGCGAACGTGGAAATCCCAAGGATACGCGCAGCTTCCTGTTTCTTCCGGCCGGAATGGCCAAGGGCGTCCCCAATCAAAAGCCGCTCTGTTTCTCCGATAACGTCGTGCAGAGAACGTCCCGACGGAAGACTCTGTTTTTCCGAGACGCCGACCCATTCCGTTTGGCCAAGGCCCAGATGGCCGATACGAATAGGGTTTCCTCGTGATGTGACAAGCGCTTTTTTCCCCTCCGACTCGGCTGAAGGAAAAAGTATCCAAAAAAGTGAGTAATTTAGATTGCATCAGAGGCGCCAATTCTGCGATTTCATTCAGCAGAAGTGTTCCATCCTCCGCTAATTCCAGCATGCCTCGTTTCTTCCGGAGGGCTCCAGTGTATGCGTCGGACCATCAATGATCCCCCTTTGCGAAACGTCTCAACTATGCTGCGGCCCCGGAGTGCTCTGATTTTAAAAGCGTCGACAGCGTGCCGTAGAAAATTCTCGTATCAATGGGTTTGAGTATATACGCGGCGCAGCCCACTTCCGTGGCCCGTAATTCGTCATCTTTCATGGCGTGAGCCGTTAGGGCCACTATAGGGATGTGGGTTGTGGCGGGATTACCCTTCAACACTTTGGTGGCCGTCAGTCCATCCATACCCGGGAGAGAAATGTCCATTAGAATAAGAGAGGGTTTCTCAGGTTCAGCCCTCTTTATTGCCTCTTCAGCCGAGAATGCCTGGAGTACGTTATATCCTCCCGCTTCCAGCAAATTAGTGGCGAGTTTCATGTTGGCGGTGTTGTCCTCAACCACCATAACTGTTGGTCGGCAATCAGCTTCAGACGATAGCATCCAGCGCAAACGGGGATGTAGGCCGTCACCTGTCTGAGACGAAATAGCCTCTGTTTCTGGTTTGTCTGCGGCCACGAAAGGAATGGTGAAACTGAATACGCTACCCTTGTTTTCTCCTTCACTCTCAACCCATATACGGCCCCCGTGCAGTTCCACCAGGCGACGGGTCAAAGAGAGCCCAAGTCCAGTTCCTTCTTCCTGTCGAGAGAACGAAGAATCAACCTGCTCGAACTCCTGAAAGATCCTCTCCTTATCCTGGGGTTTGATTCCTATGCCGGTATCGGACACACTAATCAGGACCTCATTCTCCTGCTTTCTGGCCTCTAGATGAATGACGCCTCCTGAAGGTGTAAATTTGGCGGCGTTGGATAGCAGGTTCATAATGATCTGTTTGAGCCTCACATCGTCGGCCAGAATATTTTCCTCGGAGAATTCATCAGATATGTCAAGTTCAAGGGCTAAGCCTCTTTTTATAGCTTTCTCCTTTATCATGATTAGACTGTTTTCCAACAACTGGCTTAAATCTACGATGGATGGCCTCAGGTCCATCTTGCCTGATTCAACCTTTGCCAGATCCAGAATGTCGTTGATCAGTTGCAAGAGATGGCGTCCCGCTCCGTAAATCTCCCTGGCGTATTCCAACTGCTTCTCATTCAACTTCCCACACCACTGTTCCTCAAGAAGTTCCGAGAAACCGAGAATGGCGTTCAAAGGAGTGCGTAGTTCATGGCTCATATTTGTGAGGAACTCGCTCTTGGCTGCGCTTGCAGCCTCAGCTTGAGTTCGAAGCATAGAAGCCAGCGCCAACGCCCTGTTGAGTTCATCGGTTGCCCGCTTTTTCTCGGTGATGTCTCTAATGGAAACCAGAATATGATCTTCACCCTTTAATCGGATAGACCGCATGAAAATATCTGCGTCGAATATTTTACCATCTGAAGGGCGTTTGATCTTGTATTCAAGCTGCTTTACAGTTCCAGAGAGTACCTCTTCCCACACCGAGCGCAAATCAACTGAGTTATCTTCAGGGCTATAATAAGAATCAGCCTTTGATGGATCCACGACAGTGCGGACAGAGTCCAGACCAGAGATTTCGATCATTTTTTCGTTGAACTGGATAATTATTCCGGATTTGTCATGAATCAAGAAAGCGTCTTGAACACTATTAAAGATTGTGCCCAAAGCCTCCACGGACTCCTTGTAATCCTCGTGAGCAGTCACCTTACGGGTGACATCACGACCAAATCCTACATAACCGCAGATTGGAGGATTGAGTTTCTTGACTAACTCTGATTCAACTAAGACCCATTCACCTTTACTATTAAGGCCATGAACAGTGCCTGACACAAAGGCTCCATCCGGTTTATCGAATAACTCAACATATAATTTAGACATTCGTGAAACTTCCGAAGGAGGATAAAGTTCAGTGGCAGGTTTGCCAACAATATGCTCCCGGGGATAACCGCAATGATTTATGAATGTTTGATTGGCAAACAGGAGGATGCCTTTAGTGTCCCATGCTGATATGAATCCTGGATAACAGTCCAACAGTTCCTGTACAAACTCAGCCCTATCTCGGGCTAACTTCTCTGATTGCTCTAATTGTTCGATACGTTTACGAAGCCCAATAATTTCATCAGTGAGTTCTTGTTGGGTCTTGTCTTCGTTTTTCATTTAGGATTACCTTTGTAGGCCATCTAAGTGGTTTTCACGGAATGAAAAGAATTTTCTTAGTATTCAACTTCGATCTTAATCTCCATCCCAAAAACTGGGTCAATGGATTTCCCTGTCCCTACCCCGAAATTGTTAGAAACATCAGGGGCCTTCCAGTTTGAGACGGAACGGTCAACACAAGCGTAGCTGAACCAGCCTCCTGGTTTCCACACGCCAAAGGTACCGTTGAGTGTGTATTTGTCCATGAGTTTCCAGCCGAATCCCCAGTCGAACTCGTAGCCGAGGCTACTGTCAGGAATTGATGGGGCTGAATTATCATATTTGTCACTTTCAACGAACTGGACCCTTCCGGTGAAGCGGCTTGGGGTAACCGCAGGGGTAGGAGAAGCGAAATATGCCGGCCGGATGTAGCCCTGGCCATAACCGTGAGAGATTCTGTTTGCGGTAAAAGCGGTTCCAAAGACGTTCAAGTTAGCCGCTATCGCATAATCAAGTCTCATCCCGAATATGTTTGCGTCTGTCATATAACCGTGTCGACTGTCAGGAGTAATGGAATTATTCCCCGAACCGTAAGTGTAGGAGAGGAGCAAACTGTACGGTCGGAACAAAGACACGTTAGTCAGGGCAGTTGCGAGATTCAAAGGGGGATACATTTGCCTATCAATACGCACACCGTGCCTCCTGTCAAAACCGGGAATATAGGACCAGATGAAGCTAATTTTGGACGGTCCTATAAGCGCTCCGGTTTCTACAGCAGCACGCCAGTGTTCAACGTAATTTGGGGCGAACCTACTCTTGCTTTCGCTTATACCTGGGTCAGAAGCCAGCCATCGCTGACGCTTCGTAATTTCATAAATCCAGGCAGCCTCAGCATTGAAGAAAATACTGCCATCAAAATATTTGAAATACACTGTGCCATCCGTGATAACCGTGTCAGTGGGGATTACGGCATAACGACCAGTGGGTGGGACGGCGTTTTCTCCCTGATATGTGGCGGATTCCGGACCAGTGTGAAATTTCCAAATCCTTCCGCCAACGCCGACTGATATGGGACCCGAGTCATAAGTCATGCCCGCAACCAGATCGAGCTGACGTGCGGCGTTCTTGTCAGATAGCGTATAATAATAAGGGCTTCCCAACAACCACGGAGAGACATTTATACCTGCACGAAAGGGCCCATAGTTGGTCATGAGCAATATGCCAACGGCGTCAGCGTTATCATTACCGTCAAAGATCAACCCTGTTCCGAATGGACCGGGCCTCTTGCCAAAGACCACAATACCCCATGGAGTCTGCAAAGAAGCCCACAAGGTTTCCCAGTAACCAGGAGAGAACGATCGTAGAACACCTGGCGCCATACCTTCAGGGTACTCAGACCTCACCATCGTGCCAAGGCTTGTCGGATTGTAAGGAGTTTCCCATGAACCGATGCGGTATGAACCACGTATCCTGAGAGCTTCAGTAAGCCGCAATTCAGGGTAAATGGTCATGTAGATCGTAGCCAAAGCCAGATCAGAACCGGACGATATTTCCCCATAACCGCTCAATGTCGGCATTGACTGCATTTCATGGCCTAACCATCCGTTCATCGAGGCGGCGCTTCCAATACTCCCCCCGTATCCATCGGGTCCAGCGCCGCTAGCGTCTGTGTCAAATGGACCAAAAAAGCCCTTTGAACCAAGTTGAGAGTAAGACGCGTACTTCCACGTCATGATGCCCGTCATGGAGAATTCATATCCCCATAACGGTTGAGCTAAACCCGTAAAACAAATCAGATAAATTGCCGTTGGAAAAAACCGCACTGAACGTCGTGACATCATAGGCTCTCTCCAATTCACCTAGTACAGACCAAGACAGAAGGAGTAGAAACTCCGAAAATCAAAACCCCCTCAATAGGTGACAGAACGTAACATGTGTGGAATTGTAAAATTAACAGAACCATTAATTAATAACAACATAAAATTCGTGGGGAATTACTATCGTGGCAAATGTCAGAAACTATAGCAGGCAATAACGGGAGAATACTGGAAGTAAATATAGTTAGGGTGATACTTGACTTGCTGTTTCTCTATTAAATAGGCAAAATCATCTACACGACCAATGCGATCGAGAACCCAGATATGACAGAAAATTATTAGGAATCGGGTCCATTTCCCAACTGACCAATCAGCCACCAAGCTGATATATCTGGCATTGAGAAACACCACAAAGAAATGGACCATGCCAATAACAGGATTCTCTTCTGGAGCCATTCCGGCAATTATCGTTGAGAGACGGTCAAAAGGCTACTTGTACCAATGGTCATTCGGAGAGCCGAAATCTCTGCCCGTTTCGGTACATTCTTTGTTCAGCGCTACGGAGTAAGTCATCTCAATTCATCCTATGCCGGAAAAGCCAGCCTGCGAGACTTAGGGTCACAATGCCGATCAAGGCCATGGGCCAGAACTGATTCAGCAGGGACAAAAAAGGAGCGCCTTGCAGGAAGACTGCCCGTAGAACGACCATAAAATAGCGTAACGGGTTAATATAAGTGAGGTATTGTACCGTCCTGCGGCATGTTGGCTATGGGTGTGGTGAATCCCGACAGGATAATCTACGGCACGAGAAAAAGAAACGAGCCTAGCAATCCA
>JBAZSD010000041.1 GCA_041662605.1 Desulfomonilaceae bacterium | reverse complement strand
AACGGTTAAAATTAGCCCGAAAAAGATGATTTATAAACTTGTGATGATGAAAATTCTAATCACATCATGCTGAATTGTGGAATTTTAGGGAATCCTAAGACTGAAAAAGTGATTTTTAGAGGCTCCCATTAGTGAGACGATTATTTTCCTCCTATAAGTGGTGGCAAGAACGCAAGCAACGCCGCAAAAATCCGGATCATTTTATGAACGCCTGTCGTTCAGGCGATTTGGAGCGAGTCAAGCTATTGATCCAGGAAGGCGTTGACGTCAATATGAGGCTTCACAAGGGTGGACGTACCGGTCTAATGCTTGCAGTTCAAAAGAACCAACCACAAGTCGCAGCGTGCCTTTTAGCTTGTGGAGCAGACAAAAATATCGTCGGTGGCGCAGGCGGAAAAACGGCGCTTATCCAGGCTGCTGAGCTAGGAAACATTCAAATTACCAAGATGTTGGTAGATCACAGCGCAAACCTGGATATTCGAAGCAAAATCAGTGGAAAGACAGCCCTAATGAAAGCGGCGGAAGCGGGCTTTTTTGAAATAGCGAAATACCTCGTTGAAAAGGGGGCTGATGTTCATTTTAGAGATCGGGAAGGCAGGACGGCTCTATCGTTAGCACTAGGCCCGGTGAATCAAAACGCGTTAGGGTTGCTGGAGATGCTGATCAAGGCGGGAGCTAACGTAAATGTCATCGACAATGAAGGGCTAAGCCCTTTGGACCGAGCAAGGGAATTTGGCCTTACGGATTGTGAGGAACTGCTCAAAGGCCACGGGGCCGTTTCTGGCCGCCGCAGCCAAAATCTCGGCCATGGCAAGCTCGACGACCAACACAAAAGAGCATACGAAATTCTTGAGTGCAAATTGAGCGACTCTGATGAACAAATCAAGAAACGGTTCCATGAAATGGCCAAGAAGTATCATCCGGATTCAATTTCAGGGAAAGATCTGCCTGAGGATTTCGTCAAATTCGCTAACCAGCGTTTTGCGGAACTTCATGAATCGTATCGGGTTGTGATGGAGGCGCGCAAAAGCGGCAATGCGGGACGTAAATAGATTGAATTAGTATGTGGATTCCTGAACACCACCGGATTACTATGGAATCAACCTTTTTCTTGAAAAAGGCGGTGGAAAAGTTTATGCTCGACACTGTTTGAAAAAGCCTGTGGAATTCCCGGAAACCTTGTGATGCTAATCAGTGATTCAAAATGCGGGCGGAAGAAGAAATCGCGGAGATTATTCTTATTTGCTGCGCTCGCCTTATTGATTTTCTCTGAGTTGGGAACGGTGGTCAAAGCCGAGGATTTCTGGCCAATAGAAAATCCTTTTTCTCCGTTACTGTCTTTCCCTTTGCTCCGGGGGGAAGCGAAGCTTACTGTCATAAATGCCCCAATTCAGGGCGGCTACTTTACGAACGCAAGAGAGTCAGGGAAAACGTATAATTTCTTGGATTTTGTCGATAATTACAAGCGTCCTAGTGTTTTTCTGGATTGCATGGTAAGGCTTCAGTTGAGTCGTTTCTCTTCGAGAACTTACTATGAATTTCGGGGATTCTCAGGGGAATTTGTCAGCTCCAAAGCTGCGTCAGACTCTATTAAATTTGAATATGAGGGGTGGCGACAGGGCGCAGATGTGGATATTTTCCTTGGCAATAAATCCCGAGTTGGTTTCAACATAGATTATAGCTTCTATGGCCCAAAACTTAAAATGTTCCTGTCTGATTCACTTGATGATCAGCCCGGAGGATTCAAAGGACCACAATATAGCGCTACAATTGGCGCTCACGCTGTTTATAACCCGGTATGGAATATATATGGGATGTCACCAATCGCTGAAGCCTGGGCTCATTGGCCTATTGGGGGCACATCCCTGACCGATTATGAAGTCTCGGGAGGGGTGAAATCGGCTGAAACGGTGTTGGGGTCAATTGCAGTCCAAGCTGGATACAGATGGACTTCAATTGATTTCTCAAATTATGAAAACAACCATAGTGACCGAGTCAACGTGTCTTGGGGGGGCGTTTTTGGATCACTTGTATATTATTATCGCTAACCACAGATTCTAAATGTTCTCCGCCGTCCAATCCCTTCACCTCGGTCGGCGCCAGATCAAAATCTTTTCCCCGATGAAATCATCCTAATAACATGCGAGAAGATGTGGTGTTCTAAGAGTTTCCCAATTCCGGGAATCTAATGACACCAGATATTCATTGGCAGAATCTTTGATTTAGCCTGTAAGGTTCCTGAACAACCATTGGGGCTTTTGGGCAGCCATCTGCTTGCACGTATGGGGCTATGTGATTAGACACTTTTGAGCTACAAATCTTCCTGGATGGAGATACTACAGGGGCTGCGCCACAGACGATAGTGTTTAAAGGCGCATCCCCATGTGGTCTGACAGTATTGACATATGCAATTGGCTGCACGATTACCGGAGCGGCTGAAGTTGCCCCTCTGACAAATGGGCAAGACATAGTTGGAACACGTACCACCCCGATGGAGCATGCCCGAACTTTTTCTTTAGTTTGAATTTGTATACAGGATCCGCTGGGTTCCAATGCGTGACAGTCGCCAAGCAGAGTCAAAAAGCAGGTCAATACAGGAATTACGAGGAAAAGTCGACTATCCATAGGGAAAAAATAAGAATTCATATAATGGATAAGCCTTATGGCGTGGCGCAAGCGCACAATTTAAATCATCTTAATTACAAATTCTAACAGAAGCTATTGACCCGTGTCAAATGTAATCCAAAAACAATAGAATGGTACACTGAGCGGATGATTGGAGTTTACAATCAGATCCCTAGGGATCATAGGACGAACAATTTTTTCCTGTACTCCTTCTGGACAACTCGTATTTGAGACGACCTTTTGGAATTCTGGTCAGGACCAGGAACGGTTCCATTTTATCGCTTTCCGCGTTCCAAAAGAATTGCTTTACGTCTAAAACATGACCTATGTCATCGAAAACAGTCAGGGACCACTCGTCCTGAATTTCGTCATGACAGATCAAATATTTCTTGGGGGATTCCATCCCCTTGATTAATTCTACCGCTGCATTCTTCACTTTCTGCTCGTCAGTCAGGTTTTTGTCGTTTTTCTGACCTGAGTGGTCCTGTTTTTTTGGCTTTTCACTTGGAACTCTGTCATGAAGACCTTTTTTTTCTGTCAACGACGCTTCATTCTTTACTGAAGGATTCCATTTTGAATTTTGTTCATTCTTTTTGTCCAATTGAGCTAACTGAGATTCATTCTTAGTTTTCTCACTCCCCTGATCCTTGACGTTTTTTGCCGTAGGAACACAGGCACTAATCAGGATAACAATAAAAAAAAATGTGCAGATTTTCTTCACTATGCCGCAGTTTTTCCCTTTGAGAATGCGCCATACGTTACAATTTTAGTTGAAATCTGGAAAGAATGTTTTTTTAGCGACAAAACCGAACTTGGCGCTTCATAATGCTTACACAACTTATACTCTATTCAGTGTGATTTCTGAAGACTATTGTGGGTTGCCATAAAAACGGGTATTGCTTTTCCAGTGTCCAGGTAGAGCGCTAAAACGGGTTATTAATTGACTAGTGAAGAATATTTTGATAAAAAAGAACAAAATCGAATGAGTCTTTCGGGTTTACCCATGAAACGAATCTTAAGAATTAGCATTGTTCTTTGTTGTGTCCTAATAGGTTTTGGATTGGGCTATGCAGGGGAATACGGCTCACAAAAACAGAGTCCAGAAATTGATTACACCCTAATGGGTTTCAAAGAGTCGGGGGTATGGTACTTTCCATGCGTTGCTCCCCAATATCCAGTGCGAATAGCGCCGAGTTACGTGTCCTATGGACCGCCACCTCCGTGTATGCCGCCGGCGGTGGGAACTCCGCAGACAAAGGCCCAGCGCCGGTAAATCGTTTTGGCTCTTGCATGGATGATTTACAGCAGTGTTTTTTTTGGAGATCGAGAGAGATGAGAATCAGGATATTAGCTCTTGTTGTATTGACACTGATCTTGATGGCCAGTCCCGCAACATCACACGCGTTTGGCTTGATGAGGTGGATGTTTGATGGGGTTGCCAATCAGCTTGGTCTGGATCGAGGCCCCATTCCTAAAGTTGTTCCCAACAACCCACCGTCAGATGTGCCGTCCAGACACGGGCTAAATGTCCCTCATGACCCAAACGCCAAGAAAATTTATATTCAGGCTGAGGGATTTTGACGCCGATGGCGAAATTCCTTTTTGAAGCGGCCTCTCTTTCTTACAGTTTCGAAACACCTGACTTCAGGGAAAAGTTTTGGGCCAGCCGGGAAAATTAGTGAGGCAATAACTTCTCGGGAAAGGTTTTTATTAGTAGCTCGCCGATAATTCCGGCCATCAATTCATCTCCTCGGGTAGTAAGATGTATCCCATCAGGTTCAAATAACCCGGTAGTTCGTCCACACAGAGAGTCCCTAAGGCTTACAAAATAGGGTTTGTTTTTGAGTGTAGCTTCCAATTCGTTGTAAGTAGCGTTCAGGCTCTCCTTGACAACAGGGAATTTTGTTACATCGAGAAACATAGTTCTTTCAGCCTGGTGGACATCTGTGGTGACAGAGCAATTTTCTGCCCAGAGAATTGGCTGCCAAATAAGCAAAAATTCTGCATCATAGCAATGCGCTAGCTTGAAGATATGGTCATAACGCGCTGCCGATGAGGTCACCATTCTTTCAAGAGTTGGCGAATCGCTCCTGACTGGCTCTGCAAGCATGCGTATCCTGTCAATGAACTCATTGGTGTAAGATGCGTATAGTGCGGCGTTAATCGGCTTTAACAGACCTAACCACCCCATACGGTAGCTCTCTATGAAGGCTTTCAATCTTCGATAGCCTATATGTCCATCCGGTTGTCTGTGTTCAACATACTGAAGACAGTCATTCGCTCCATCGTAGAAAACGATAACATCAGGAGTTCGTTTCTCAAAGGTCAGGGCCTTTTCTAGGTATTTCGATTCCAGTAGCGAATTGAAACCGTTTTCCCCGAAGTTAACCACTGTGAAATGATTTGGCTTTGCCTTTTCATTTAGAAATCTTGCGACAAATGAAGGAAGAGTGGTGTTTTTGTTCCTCTGGGCATTGCACCGAACAGTCGAGCCACCGAACATCCAGACAATTCTGTTGAGGTTTGGGTCAGTTGACTCTCTATTATAATCTGAAGGTGGGATGCTGTCCGTCATCAAGAAGAGGGTGTCTGGATCATAGCGGACAGGCACATGACTATAGATGCCACCATAGAGGACATAGTTTTGAAGACTCATGAATGCGAAACTGATGATTTCGATCCCTACAACTACCAGTATCGCAATTTTAACACCTTTCCAAAATACCCGCGCCATTTTTAGTTCTCCTGCGACCCAAGAAACAACAAGAACTTCTCAATTTCCTAATCTTCCATTTTTTCCCGTCACGCTATATTTGAAATCTGAGAAACACACAGCCGAGGGAAGAGGAAGTCAGGCATGGGCGACCCTGCAATCGGAAGTGGCGCCACGTGAGTTACTTGGCCCGACCAGGAAACAAGCAATTGGTAGCGCTTCAATAAAGTATTCCATCAAAATACGGCGTTCGCTTCGAAAACTCATTGACTGATTTACCTCAGGTCGGTAAGAATAACAACTCCATCTCAATATAGCTGGGACACAGGAAAGTTTAGTTTTTGGCCTAATGGGGATAAATGCACTAATATGCTTTTATTTGACTTGAATAACCAGTATGTTATATATTATAATTAATAATATGGATTAGGTCATAAGGATAACCTCATGATCTGTAAAATAAGTTTATGCTTTAAGCTTAAACTGCTAGTAGTTGTCTTGACAAGCTGTTTTCTGACGGGATGTATTGGCCTGATACCTTCTCCATTCCGTCCCTCGCCTGGTCCTCAGAAAGCGCCCCAAATCGATGACCTGGCGCAATCATTTGACATCGTGTGCCGGAATTACAAAATAGGTATAAACGATTCTCTTTCTATGCTGTTTTCGGCCCAGTGGAATATACCCATAGGTAGCTATAAGCTGGACACGCTGGACAGATTAAAGGTCAGATTTATCCTTGATCCTCAACTTAACGAAGATGTCATCATTAGACCCGATGGAATGATAACACTCCAGGCCATCGGTGACATCAGGGCCGTAGGCTTGAGCCCCGTGGAACTTGCTAACGCGATTCAGGAGAAATTCGTCAGTACAGGTATATTTAGTAAGGATGAAGCCAAGGGGGACCTACGGAATTACCAGTTGGTCACCGTCTCTGTGGAAGCATTCTACGAGAAAATATCAAAGTTGATGGCCTCACTGCAGAATATTGCAGGCGGTAGTAAAACGGCCCTTACCGTCAACCCGGACGGTACAATTGATCTCCCATTGCTGAAGGAAAAGGTTCTTTGCGTGGGCCATACTGTCAGTGAAGTGGAAAACACTGTCACTCGTCTTTACAGGGATGGTCCTCTCAGGTTTGCTGTAGTGTCAATGGGATTAGGAACTGCAAATTCGCGAAAGTTTTATGCTTTGGGTCAAGTGGGCAGCCCCGGAGCCTATGACATAACTCAGCCGATTACAGCCCTGCAGGCTATCGCCTTGGCCGGTGGTGTCAATAATGATCAAGCTGATCTGACCAGTGTAATTCTTGTCTCCAAGGATATCTATGGCAAGCCCATTGGTCGAAGGCTCGACCTCAAAAGGGTGCTTGATGTTGGTGATATGGGGTCGGAAATTCTTATTAAGCCGTACGATGTGCTTTACGTTCCAAGGACTTACATAGGAGATGTCCAACTTTTTGTGAGCCAGTACCTTAACACCCTCGCCGGATTTGTCGCCTTCAAAAACGTGTTGTCAGGAAGCTAGATTAGCCGGTGATTTTTTAGACAGGCATCGGTGGCGTTTGGCCGGTGACAAGCGGAACCCATTTTTATAGAATAATTTGAGAGACATTGTGTGGAGAGATAATATGAGGGGCCTGGGATGTGACTGTACGCAACGTATATTTAGAAAGGAGCCTAGGCTGTAAAGGCTAGACAAATTTCTGGCAAGGACAATAACCTCTAGAAATCCCAATTATTTCAACATGGAATGTAATCTAGGTTAGGAAAAGCTGAAATGCTAGAACGCGCCGATAATATAATACCTTTTTCATTTCCCAAAGATCATGGACGTCACAGTAAGTTTGGAATGGAGTGGTGGTACCTTTCAGGACGACTCGGCTCGGAAACCAAAGAGGACTGGGCCTATCACTTTACTATCTTCAGGAGAGTATTCAAGAGATGGGTTGATTTATTTCTTGTAGGTTTGGCTATCGGTTTCAAACCGATTCGGAACGTTTACTTTTTCAAACGCCTTTTTGCCAAAATGCTGGAAAATAGGGAAGGGGGAGCGATCGGAGTCGAGGGCTACGTAGGGCATCTTTCCATTACAAATATTAAAGAACGCCAATTTGTTTTCTTCGAAAGGGGAGGAATTTCGCTGCTTGATATGGCGGGAGCGTCGCAGGATAGCCTGCGAGTGTGGGTAAAGGATTGGAAGCTGGAAGCGTCAGAAGGGAAAATACATCTTGTCGCGCAAAAAAATGATTTTGGGGTGGATGTCAATTTGACGCCGATTAAACCTCCAATTTTAAACGGGGCCAGAGGTTTGAGCATGAAGGGGCTGGAACTCGGAGAAGCTTCCTATCACTATTCGATTTCCTTGTTAACAACTAGCGGAAGGCTGAAGTGGCGAGGAAATACGTACGACGTGTCGGGAACAAGTTTCATGGACCGGGAATTCGGCACCTCGATGTTGCCGAAGTCAATCAGAGGCTGGGACTGGTTTGGTCTTATTCTGGACAACAACCATGAAATCATGATCTCTCTTATTCGAAACACGGACGGAAGCATGGCAAACACATCTTCAGGAACGCTAGTTTTTCCCGACGGCGCATGCCGATGTTTCGTGGCGACCGAGCTGCTGGTTGAAGTTGTTGATAAATGGACTAGCCCTTCGACCGGGGCCCATTATCCAACCCACTGGATCGTGAGTGTTGAACCACTCGATCTGGAGCTGGAAATTCTGGCCCTTGTCAAAGAACATGAACTTGTATCGGCCACTTCCACGACGATTAATTATTGGGAAGGACCAGTAGGCGTCTCAGGAAAAATGAACGACCGAGCAATAGCGGGTCACGGACATGTTGAGTTGGTGGGCTATGCGGAGTCGGCAGGCGGTAAATTTTGAGACCGTTTTCCACAACCTGGGTGGTCCCGGTCAACCCAAACAGATGCTTATCCACAATCTGACCTGTCCTTTTTTCGATCCAGTCCTATTTAGGCTAGGGCCTTTTGTTAGTAATTGGTATGGCCTTATGTACTGCGCGGGCGCCATCCTGTGGTATATGGTGACGCGTAACGAGATAATGCGAAGAAATGGACCAATTCCTGTGATTGGCCTGCCGGAGTTACTTTTTCATGGACTTTTAGGTGGAGTTATTGGGGCCAGGCTGGGATACGCGGTTTTTTATGCTCCCTACTTTTTTCTGCAAAAGCCATGGGAGATATTAGCTTTCTGGCATGGTGGAATGAGCGCTCACGGTTGGCTAATTGGAATGGCCGTCGGTGGATTGATTTTTATCGGTAAGCACAGGACTCCATTAAGGGAATTGGCTGACGTGGTTTATCTCGGTATTCCCCTTGGCATAGTTGCTGTTAAGATTGGCAATCTCATCAATTGCGAAGGATTTGGTCGAGTCACGACTCTGCCATGGGGCATAATATGTTCAGGCGAAGGACATCTTCCTCGCCATCCTTGTCAACTCTACGAAGCGATTTTCGAAGGACTGATATTGTTCGCCGTTCTTTGGAGAATTCGAGTAAAGTCACTGAGGCCTGGGGATCTAAGTAGCTTTTTTCTGGTTGGATACGGAATTTTCCGGTTTTTAATAGAGTTTACCGCTAAACCGGTACAGTTACCCTGGTTGATGAGCTTTGGGTTGACGGAAGGGCAAGTCCTTTCCCTGGTTGTAGTAGGGGTTGGAGTGTTAGGTTACGCTATCCCCCGTATGAACTACTGGGTGAGACCGGGATAAGGTGTCGTCGAACAGTAAGTAAGCCATGCTACCCGAAGTCTCTCTACGCTGACTGCACAGGCAAGACCTTTCAATCACATTTTGTCGCCGAAGCGCATATTTGTGTCTGAGAGTAAATCCAGAAAATCCTGTGCTTCATTTTTTTGAAATTTCCAGGGTTGCGCGGACAATATCAGGTTGAGTCTCTTCTGAAAAAAATAGGCTGTCAGATACAAAGGGGTGCCGGAAAAGATTCTGTAAGCCATGCCATGCGCTTCAATGAAGTCAAGACCGCCTACTGATTTGAGGTAAGAGTCCCCAGTGATCTTACGACCCTGAGATTCCGGCCAAAGTACTCCGATGAATCCCAGGGCAAATGATGTTTGGTGCTTGCTGAGAATTTTCACGTATGCGTTTTGTCTGAAATGAAACGGTAACAGTTTGAAGAGATGGTTCAATTTCGACAGTCCCTTAATGTATTTGAGATCTGCTCCTTCCCTGAATTTCCTCAATCGGAAACGAAAAACCTGTCGAGCGAAAGAGACAGGATCTTTTCTTTGCTCACGGCTGAAACGGAAGTAAATCACGCTGTCATTATTAGGACTTTGGTAGTTTTCAAGCCGGCCCTGCATATTCACGGTCAGAGCCGCTGAAATTACGGACGTGTCGACTTTGTGCGTATCGTTCCACCGTTCTATAGATAAAGCCATGGCAGCTAGAAGATAATCAACAAATGGGACCCTTGTTTTCTTAGCCCTCAAGACGATGTCAGTTGACTCTCTAACGCTGAAAACTCGCTTGACGTGATGCTCGTTCTCGTCGCCCGTAACGCCGACTCCATAAGGAAGTGAACACTTTCGATATGGTATTATTGCCTGACAGGCTGTCCTCCAGTAGTCTGTTAAACGAGTGTTGCCCGTCTGAATAGAGCGTTTATCCCCCGTAGAAACCGAAGCTGGAATATCTGAAAATGAAGCTTTTCCCCCACATACCAACTCATGATATCTAGCCACAGATGTTTTAACAATTTCAGCCATTCTGACTGCGTCACCGGACGGATGCCATAATATGCAGGCGAGAATGTGGCGATTTGCGCCAAGTCTGAGATCATGGAATTCACACGCGGGCTCCCTGAAGATGTCTCTTTCCCGATTCAATCTAGGCTCAAGATATTTGATTAAGGTGTCAAATCCCGGAATGACCATGTCTTTTCCATTTACATCTGTAACAAAAAGGGGGATGTCGAGCATTCTTTGAAAATCCCACCCGAGATAATATCTGCCGTTGTTCTTGAATTCTTTAAGGGTAGCCCCAATTTCCGGGAAGAAGTGTCCTATTTCTGACACAACCGATTTCAGGGCGCTAATATCGACAAGCCCCTGAACCTCAAACGCTGCCAAGATGATATTTTTGCTTGTCTTGTCAGTCGTCAGGACCAGCGCCTCCGCTTGAGGTTCCAGAATGCTCGGTCTAGAAATCATAAATTCTAACCCTCCTGCTGGAAAACAACTCCAAGAACGTTACCGGAATATATCCAAGAGACAAGCATGAAGGAAGCCGGTAATGGTTTAAATTACCAAAATGTCTATAACCATATTATGCTTCATTGCGGTGGCTACGCCAAGAAGACAGCCATGGGTGCGGTTTCGGAATTAGGATCGGTATAACAGTAGATCTGGTCAGCCGGACAAAAATAAAAAACACTGCGAACATGTAAATTACGGTGAAGAGAGCTCCAAAGACCTACCAGGAATGTATGCAGTTTGTTTGCGAAATGACAACTCAAAATGAAAACGCTTCGAATCTTTCGAGTGGACAGTCTGAATGTCATCCCCTATAGTCTTCGAAATATTTGGCGCCTCTATCCAGCCATGCGCCGCTCTTAAATCCAATTGTCTGGAACAGTCAATGAGGCGAGATTGTTATCGGTATACTGACACCATCATTAGTTTTTAGTGTTCCAACGAGACCGCTCATGTCAACTCTGCCCTTGAAGTTTCCATCCTCGTAAGTGGCATTAACCTCACCGTTATTTACGGACCCCGAGAAATGATAATTGCGTTCGACGTTTAAAGGATCACGAATTTTTACGGTTCCGCTGATCTTCTTGCCTGTCTGATTGATCTGCGTAATTATAGAATGGCCCATGTATGAAGTCTCATATTTCCCAGTGACGTTGTCCATGTGAACGGACGTACCTGATCCGACAGTTCTTTTCGAGACTTCCGATCGTTCTGGCGTCAGGAACTGAGGCTCAGATGGAATGGCATAGGGTTCGGGTGGCCCCACGCTCAACTCTTTAGGTCTGGACGATTCTTGAGTAACTTTTTCCTTAGAATTACCAACGAGAAGTTTCGAATCAATCTGGGCTGATAAGGTTTTAATCCGACTCAACCTGCTAGGGTCCTGTTCGAGGCTTGCCGCGCGTTCTACAAAAGTCTTGGCGTCCTGAAAGTTGTTATCGAGCATGGAGGCAATCACCATAGCCATGATAGCATCCACATCATTCGGGTTTATTCTGACTGCCTCTTTGAGATCTCTCGTCGCAAAAGAATACTTTTGCAGGCCCATCAAAGATATAGCGCGACCAACCAGCGAATCTTGCGAGCTCGGGTTCAATTCCAGGGAAGTTGAAAAATCAGAAAATGCACTGTCATACGCCATCAACGTGAGGTAGATATCACCTCTTCTAATGTAAACTCCATAGTCCTCTCGGTTCTGGGAGAGATAGGAACTGTAATCCGCAATCGCTTTATCCAGGGTTCCCATTGCCTCATAGGCTTGTCCTCGATATTTGAACGCCTCAGTTGGAGCGCCTTTGCCAATAGCGTCAGTTAGTAACCTTATTGCACGCATATAACTGCCCCGTTCCAATTCCGATTTGCCTTCCTGAAAGAATCCTTGGGAATAAATTTTGGAACGTTGCTGTCTGACTTTGTCGACATCTTCACGCAAGCCAGAACATGCTGGCTGCGTCGTTAGTATAAACAATAGACAAATGGCGGAACAAAACAAAAAAGGCTTCACGAATTTTGTCACGGACATTTGAATTTTGCTCCACCAGAAAATCAATAAAGTCGTTGAGAATAAGCGCCGATCCAATGGAGTTAGATGGCTTCTAAGTGAGGATTATATGATAATGAAGACATGTTGTAAACCGAAGTCGAGGAATGACAAACAGCGCGCCAGTTTAGAGACTAATATAATATTTGCGGTTAGCTAGCTACGCGTGATTTAGTCTGTCTGCTATCCATATCTTTTTCAATTTACGAGAATAAGGAGTATTGAAGGAGATTCATCTTGTCATATCATCCGTTTGAGATAACAATAGAAGTTCATTAAATTTTCTCAACGAACATTTCAGTTTTTGGAGTGACATTTGCGGAGTTAACGGCATGATTAAGAGTTCAATACTTTTTAGACTTGCATGGTTCTATTTTGCTCTGGTGAGTGTTCATCTCGTATTCTTAAGGCCGTACTGGCAAGTAATGCCGGGAGAGAACGCCAAAGTCTTTTCAGGCGTCCTTTGCCTGATTGCCTTCACTTCAGCCACTTTGGTAGCGGAGAGAGGCAAATTCAGAGCCACGTGGTTTGAGATTTTGATTTCTTTTATTCTTTCAGTTCTCGCCTTTATAAGCGCCTACTTAAGCGTCACACCGGTAAGTTCCATGGCGAGATCGTTCGTTCTGGTCGCTTGCTGTGTTGGTGGATTCTGGTGCTCTCGAATCCTACTCAACACGGTGTCTAGACAAAAGGCGTTTGCATGGGTGTGCTCAGCCGCCATTGCAGTTTTTTTAGTGGTGTGCCTGTTGGGATATTCCCTAAGTGGAAACATAACGTTTTTCTTTGGGGAAAACCACCATGCCATGTTGAGTCGAATGTATCTCTTGGCTTTTGGCCCCGTGGCGCTTATCACTTTTGCAAAAGTTGTTCCCTGTATTGCAGGGGCATTGTTGCTCATACTTGTTTATATCGTTAGTCATCTGGGAGCTTCTTCTTCTGGTATCGAGATGGCGGCGCTTATGCCTATCGCTATGGCTTTTGTCGCCACCTTGGCATTGACTATGCGGACACGTTCTAGAGTAGCGTTGCTAGGCTTTTTGTTTGTAGCTGCAGCTATTGCGTCGAATTATGTATCCAATATTCCGGATAAATACCATTGGAGTCAGGAGCGTCAATATTACCGCCTGGAAAGTTACCCTTTTGCGCTGCACGTTGCGGCGCAGCGACCGTGGTTTGGAATCGGTTTAAGGGCTCCTCGTGAAAACTTCTTAAATGACTATACGGTAAGGCAACCTCAATATTCAAAAGACGCATTTACCCAGGAAATTCAGTATCTGGAAACTCAAGAAAACATGTTCTTGACTATGCTCGTGGGATTGGGCGTTCCCTTTTTTGTCCTTTACATTCTTTGCCTGACTATCATTTTGTTTCGATTAGGGGCTGAATGCATCAGGGGTCCCTCGGGAGAATCACAGGTATCACCGATTTCTCTTGTGGTTCCTCTTTCAGCAGGCATTCTCTATTGCACTACGACTGATATATTGATGTTGGCCCCTTCCGCGTGGTTTTTCCATATCCTGCTAGGCATGGCGCCGAAATTTGATCGTGAGTTTTTCAGTTCAAGTGTTGAGAGGAAACGAATACTAAAACGATTAGCCCCGGCTGCCGCGATGATCGCCATGGGCATCATTGTTGGGACGCACCCATTTTTTACTCAGCATAAGTTGTCAATAAGAAACATGATTAATGAGTTGAAATCACTTCCAATAATAACCGATTTTGTCACGAAAGGATCCGTGGGCCAAGATCCTGCGAGTTCATCCAAAACTAAGCTTGCGGATCGCAACGCACATCAACCTCCCAAGAGCTATTCCCCGTCCGAAACTCCACAGCTAGGAACTCTTATGGTAAACATCGCAGATTATCAAGGAGTTAAAGTTGATTGGGGAATATGCGCGATTTTAGATAATTCTAAATCTATGTCTGCCGAGGCCTCTCCTTGGAAGCCCAACAAACTCGCAGCGGCTATCAGCGTAGTTGACCAGATAACTGAGTCGATGCCGGCAAATTCTAGGCTGATGCTTCGCTCCTTCTACGACGAAGGACCACTTTATCGGAAAGGTAAAGATCTGTATCTGCGCGTCACCAAAGTGATGTCTGGATGGACTGTCGCTCCATTCTTGTTGTCTGGCATAGATTTCGAACACCTAACTTCAGCAAGAGAGAATAATTTATGCATTGCCGCGGCCTCCAGCCTCGAGACTGATTTCAGAAAGGATGATCCCCAGTTCCCTAGGGTCTTGTTGCTGACTGAAGGATCGACACAATGCCAACTGACCGATTTCATGAGCAAACTTAGCATCAAAAAATTTGGATGGGATGCGGCTCGTCTCGATGTAATCGCCTTTGGGCCAAAAGGAACGATTGGTGGCCATCTACGATCAGCGGTCTCAAAAACAGGCGGGACATTGCTTGAAATAACTGATCCCCAGGCCATTTCCGAAACAGTGGAACGTTATTCAAACTTTTTAAGAAAACATGTGGAGCAGTTTGTAACTATCAAGAAAACAGACAATATATCATTTCCGACCGAAGTGAAACTTTCAGAACAACTGATTTTGCAACCCGGATTCTACAATATTACGCTACCGTCAATTCCAGGTTCAGCAGGTGGACAACGTGTAATAGAGCAAGTGAAGGTGTCCGCCCACAAGACTACAGTCGTTGAGATACCGGCACAAGAGGGGAAACCATCTATCACGTTCCTGGATTCAAATTAGTGTTGGGCGGCCAAAATAAGAGAGAGGGGTTGCCTCGTGGTTGCAAGACCGTAGCTCTATTCGATTTGTAATACTCTAACACCGTTTTCATCAAAAATCGGTGGGAAAATTGTTTTGTCAAGAGCCGCAAAATAGTTTGCAGAATTGGTTAAATACCAAATGAATCCATTGAAAGGCTCAAAATATGGGGACGAAGTCTTCAACCTTTCGGGGTCAAAATCCTCTAATCGCACGACCAGGTATTTGATATGGTTAGATTTACAGAAAATCCTAATCTCTTCAGGGTTCGAGGAGTAGTATGCCTGAAAAAAATCAAAAGTCCTTTTTTTAATTTCGCTCCAGTGGGGTTGAATCCATGTATGTGATAATGCATAAGTCACAAAAGCCGGACGTTTCGCGAAAGTGACGACGTTGCTCATAATATACGGGTGGCCCGCAGTCAGAGCGTTTTTCTGAGTTGTCTGCAGGAATTTGTAAAGATTATGATGTTCCGAGAAATCGTAAAAGTCGACATGGCGTCCCTTAATACAAGCAAAGGCCAACAACGTCAGAATAAGTCCGAGCGCCTTAACTCGGCTGATTCTTATCTTGTCAAATAGAATCCGCAGCGCTACTGCAAAGCTGATACAATTGATGATGTTCAGCGTAAAGAAAATATATCTTCCTGGAACAAACAGCTTGACCAGAAATAATCTCGCAATTGCATAGAGTATTAAGGAAACCGGGATAATGAATAACAGCCCTTTCAACCCTTGCCATTTCACAACCGGCTTGTAATTTAGCAGAGCCCATATATACACAGTTACGGTAATACACGCCATGATCCAGCCTGTGACGGGTTCCCAGTATGGAAATGACAGGTTAAATATCCAAGGCAGTATCAATTCGTGAAAAAATTCCGGAGCAGGATACAATTCATAGCGTCCGAACTCCGCATACTCGCTTTTACCAACCATCTCCACCCAACTTATTAGATGCCCAGTGCTCGATTGATACCAGATAACGTTCGCAGACATGATAAGCACACCCAGGATTACTGGAATGTTAAGAATTAAAAGGCTCTTGATGGTTTTCAGTATCGATTGAAATGTTTTTGGAAACAGCCTGGGGCCGAACATGGTCACCATGAGCAGAGCATGGGTGAGTAGACATAAAAGAAAAACATACGGATTGACAAGAGATTGAATTAAAACGATCAAGCCTGCATGAAAGATTTTATCCTGCGAAACAAACAAAAGATACGCTATTAACAAAGGGAACACAAAACCGCGCGATAATCCCCCTGCCATCTGACCCTGAAATCCACTGAACAAAAAATAAACGATTACGACCAGAAAAGCGGTGAAGTCATCACCGAACACGCGTCCCCAAGCAAACCATAATCCAGCCGTGACTATGAAGAGTATCGCCGTCAGGATCTTGGACAAGAGCAAGGGATCAAACCAGATACAACCGATACGGTAAATCGCCTTCAAGCCAACCGGAACATAGCTCTCTGCATATAAGGCCAAGAAATCATTCTGAAACAACTGAGGATCACGCCAACGTTCCATCCAGAAAATTTGTTGCCGTGTATCAGCATTTATGAGGTAGGGATTCGAAAATATGTCGAAATTTCCTACGCAAAAAACTGTAGCGGCGCAAGTGATAACGAGAAGCCAAAGAAGAACAGTTTTTCGCCAATTGTCGATACTAACTAATGGGAACCTCATGAATTATTATCCTGGTAAGCCGGGGTTTTGTAAAATTCTCCGTTTAGGCATAATCTGAGGCGGATTCTGAGCGAGATGCATGTGCGTTTGTCATTGCTCTCCATATACAAGTGGTTTCAGGATATGGATTGAGCCGTCTGGACCAATTATTCTTCGGAAGGGAAATCGTCTCACGGTCTCATAACCGCTAATGTTACCCAAGGTAATCACATAATCCTCTCTGTCTACCCACCACCAGCTTTTCCCCTCCTTAGGGTGAAAATCCTTAGAGAAACAATGGTAGCCATTAAATTCAAAGCCACCGTCTATATGGTTCGGCGATACTTTTAGATCTTGCGTTAGATAATTGAGAGCCTGTGCCTGTGATCGTTTGAGGGCCATGAAATCGTGAGTTGCGGACACCGAGAAGAAGGCTATGAGAATTAATGCGCCAGCGGCCGGGGCCGAACTCCTGACTGAAAACTTGAAATTTCTCAACCTACTTGAACAGGAAAACAGGAATACAATTAGCATCGCGCATAAAGGAATCATGTATCTGTCACGAATACTTGCGAGAGATATTGTCCCTGCGTACATCAGGATGAATATGAGTGTCAAACAACTTAGGAAACTGCAGTTGTCAACTGATCTAATAATCATCTTTGAAATTTCACGGATACGTTTCCATACAAGAGGCAAAATTAGGCCTAAAGACAAGACCGACCACCAGACGAAAATATAATAAACTTCCACTGGCAGAGTCGTCATTCGGTTGATACCGAGAATATAAATGTCTTTGAGCAAAATCGGGCCTAGGCCAAGATTGAAGATTACATTCCCAGTCAACAATATCGGAAGGGTAAACACACCTGAAAGCATCCCCACCTCCAAGGCAATAAATAACAAGGTGGTGAATATGAAAAAATATTTGAGACCTGAGTGGCGGAAATACTGTTTGTAGAGAAGTCCTATAACAGGTGAAACTAAAAAGGCAGTGTATCCTAAAATATTTTGGGACGCTTGTACCATAAGAAAAAACAGATAATCTGGAAATCCCATTGCCCACGGATAATTAAACATATCGTGAAAGAGTTTATGCTCTGTCAAAGGTGTGCTTCCCACGTAATAGAGAAAATACTCAAAGCCAATCCAAGGTGCGCCAATGATTGTCAAGGCCATGACAAAAGCCTTGCGATAACCAAACTGGCGACCTCCCGGGTGAATGACACATGCAATTATAAACGCGAACGCTATCAAAATTCCAAATTGCCTGGTCAGTGTGGCCAAGAGCCCAAATAGCAACCCAACACCGATAGTTAGAACCTGATTCTTTTCGATACCCCTGTGAATAAAAAGAAACGAGAAAATAATCAGGGACACAAACGTTACGTCTGTCATGTAAGTAAAAGACTGGGAAAAATACAAAGGATTGAACACTAAGGTCAATGTTCCCCATAAGGATGGCCAGTTTGCAGCATTTGTAGCTTTCAGGAGAGAAAAAAAAGCAAGAGAGCCCATGACGGCCATAACGAGTACAGAGATTCTCAGAATGGTAAAAGTATATCCAAAAACTTTTGAAAAAAGATTACCCCATAGCAAATGCGAAATGAGGGCTGGACCCCCTCCCAAGCCTTTTGGGCCAAGCCAGGTAGGTCCCAAAGTTTTTTCGTTGCTGAGCTTTTCCAAAGCGGATGTATAAGCGAAGTCGTCGTTGACCATGAACTCTCCAACGGGATCGACTATGTAAACGGCAACCGTCCATATCAGCAGCAATGCTGCTACACATTCCCATCGTGAATTCATGAAAAATAAGCCTCTTGCAAAAGTGTTTTTGTGGTCCTAATTCACCTCAGAAACGCGCATCATTAGGAAACGGGCAGAGTCTGAAGGCTTTCCCTGATGATAGTTCACCCAATAATAATGGAATTCGAGTTGAGCAAAAGCGTGCAAACGCCGGCTTTAATGAGAAGAGAATTCATCTTGAGATTTCTCGTCTAATTCCGAGTTGGAATCATAGGGCATTTACCGCGGCCATTCAGCAATTTAGCGGTTTTGCATTTAATTCTATTTGTGATAAATACTTATTTGTGGTCCATTCTTATGAGTCTAGTCAACATCTACTTCCCTTCTTATTCGCAAGAAAATAGAAAGAAAATGGTTGAAAAAAATAATAATCAATCTATACTGTTAAATAGGGAATTAGTTTACAAACTCATTATGCCACCAACAATGGTCATAATAATTGCCACGAGTCAAGTAAACGTAAGGAGGTATCTGGGCAGATGAAAGAATTATTATCTAAAGTGGTTAGCGCTCAATCTGAAAATTTGGACGGTTTTGAAGTGTCTAGCCGCAAATATGTTGCCTATCTGTTGTTCCTTTTGCCGGTACTGACATTTTTGCTTCTAGCCTGTGGCGGTGGTGGTGGCGGCGGTGGTGGCGGCTCGACTGGAACCTGAGCTAGGCTTCTGCGCCATCTTTATTCATTAGGGTGGACAGGCGGTTCGTTGAGTTAATGAGCCTGTGGTCGGGGGCAAGATAAATTGTTGTTGCCTCTCGGCTTGAGGCAAGGGCTGTGGTTTTCTAAAATTCCCCATAGCTTTGTCAAACCGACCCATTACAACGCAGTGGCTGTGCTGCTTCCACTTGTCATGATTTTCGCAGCGGGGGGCTCGACCTTAAGCCTTGCAGACGACGTATTGACCTACGATTACGAAACGATTAAAAAGTTACACGATTATAAGTCTGAACGTCAGATCGACCATCAGTTCTATATGAAAAATCAAAAGAAGATAGTCGGGCTGATTACAATAAACGCCTAATGTCGATCGACCAGAATGCCAGATCGAGCGCTCTCTCGAAAGGCTGACTCAAAATCACGGCCATGAAGAGGTAGGGAAGCTCGCTAACAAGACATAGGCCCAGACAAAAGCTTTCCAGCCTGGCCAACTAAGTAAAACAAACCTATGAATCGTGGTAATACTTGTAGCTCTGGTGGTAATAGTGCCCTCGATAACGATAGCCGTATTTGTACCCATAACCATATAGAGCCGGAGCATAAGTTCGATTAAACACCAGGCCCAAAAGATTTACTCCATCAATTGCGGTAACCTGATCAATTGCTTCGGCTACTTCATTCTTACCTACGTAACCCTGCCGAGCGACCAAGACCACGCCATCCAAAAATCGAGCCAGGATAGGGGTATCAGGAAACCCCAAAACAGGTGGACAATCAAACACGACGTAATCAAATGTCGAATATAGTTCATCTATAACCTTTTTCAGGTTAAAAGAGTGCAGCAGACTTACTGAATCGGACGGCACCGGGCCAGAGGTGACAAAATACAGCCCCGCGACCGCATTATGCGCATGAATGACCTCGGATAGCGGCATGGCATTGCCGTTCGCACTTAGAACATTCGAAATACCAGGAGTCGTTCCCGGAACACCGAAAACTGAATGGATTCGAGGTTTACGCAAATCCATGTCAACGACCACGACTCTTGGGCTATTCCCACTGCAGAGAATAGAAGCGAAGGACACTGCCAACAAAGTCTTACCTTCAGAAGGCAATGCGCTGGAAAAGCAAAAGCTTTTCATTTGAAACCCGGGGTTTGAAAACAGTATTGACATTTGTAGATTTCTTAACGAATCTGCCAGAGGAGTCTTGGGGCGGGAATATGCTAAAAATTCAACAACGCCTTGCGACAGTTCGTTATCCCCATAACTTCCCGTTTTTGAAACATCCGGAATAACGCCCAAACGTCGTATATGAAGGAACTTACTCAAATCGTCAGGGTTCTGAATTGTGTCATCCATGCTCTCCCAAACAAAAGCGCATCCCACTCCGCCTATGAGGCCGACCGCCAATCCGATCAACAGAACGAGATCCTTCTTCGGCCAGGAAGGGGATCTGGGCGTAGTCGGTTGATCTACAATGACCATATTGTTACTAATGGTTCTTCCTTTTATATCCGTCTCCTGAATTTCCTTCATAATCAACTTGAGAAACTCGGAATTTGACTCAACCTCTTTTTTGAGGATTGAGAATTCCGCTTCGAGCGCCTTTACTCTGGTTACCTCCCGTTTGGCTTCATCCACCTGTACCTTGTAAAGATTTTCTTCTTTTTCTGCAGATTCTATCGATCCAGAAACGACATTTCGTTCCACTTGAGCAATTTTATCCTCAAGGAATTTCATTTTTCGCTTCATCAGGACCATTTTAGGATAAGTAGGGGAATAAACCCCACGCATCTGTGTATAGTCAGCTTCCAGCTTCGAGTGTTCTTCTCTAAGTTTATTCACGTAAGTCTGGTCAGCTTGACTGGGAGCAGGACCAGCCCCAGGAAATTTTAAATCTTTCAGCGCTTGAGCCTTTAGTTTGGTTTCTTCAGAACGCCATTGCCCCTCAAATCTCTTGTTTAATAGGGACATGACTTGGCCCAATGCTCCGTCAGCAGACAGGAGTACGCTGTGATCCACCGCAAAATCGAGGAGTTTAGACTCTGCCGTCCTTAATTTTGTTTCAGTAGTATTCGCTTCGTCTCTCAACCACTGACTTACCTGTAAGGTTTCACCTCTTCTTTTTTCCAAATTGTTTGTCAAATATGTGTCAAGGTAATTTGTGAGAAGATCATGGGCCAATTGTGGTGATGTAGCGGTGATGGACACTTCCAGAAGGTTACTCGCTCTAACGGGTTTAGCTTGCAAATTCTTGGCCAATGAGCCTCCCAAGGCTGAGCGTCTCTGAGCGCCCTTATCATCGCTATTCTCATCATGAGAAGCGCCTTTTATCCATGCCGAAATCGTTGCAAACAAATGACGTGGAATACCAATCAAAGAAAAATTGGCCGCTTCATCTCCTTTGCTTTCAGCAAGTTTCATGCGGTCCACGACGGCTTCGCCCAACGTCTTGGATTTCAGGATTTCGATCTGAGTGCTGGTATTGGCACGAGGATCTACGTCCTCACCAGTAAGCCTCTTTTCTGATTTATCTTTTTTGTCGATGATTTCAAGGCGAGCGACAGAGGTGTAAAGAGGGGTAGCGTAAAACAAATAGAGGATAGTAACAATAACCGCTACTACAAGAAACAGCAAAACGGCCATACGTCGCCGTATAATTACGTCTAGATAGTCTTTAAAGTTTTTTGTCGAGCCATCAGGATCATCCGCTTGTCCGTAACCGGAAACCCCGGGCCCCTGTGAATATTGATAAGGGAAGGGGGGATGCCCATGAGGAAAAGCCGACGGATCCCATGGCGTCGAGCCGATTCCAGGTTTATTTTGCGGAACTGGCTTGTCTATAGACATCAGAGTTGTTCCCCGTCATTGCGGGTTTTGTCAAACAATAGTGTTACCCTTATAATACCGAGCTAATTATATCACTTTTTTAGACTATAACATTAATAATTATTAATCAAGGGCGTTTACAATCGCACAATCTTTCATACTCAGCGAAGGGCCTAAAATAATTGAACCCATGAAATGATCATGGGCTCCCGAGTCTTTGGCTATGACGCCAATCCTAATATTATTGAAGAGTAATGGTCCAGGAAAAAAGGACATTGGCTTAGGTGCAAGAGCTGCTCTAAATTAATCAAAACAGAAGGAGCAGTAAAAATGGCTAAAGGAAGTAGAAAGAATCACGGGACAGCGTTCAAAGCTA
>JBAZSD010000040.1 GCA_041662605.1 Desulfomonilaceae bacterium | reverse complement strand
TGAAACGAGCTGAAAATATACTGGCTTTTGGTCTGCCCGGACGGGGTAAAACGCACCTTGTTTGCGCTATAGGTCATGAGTTGATCCTAAAAGGACATTCCGTATTTTTCACTCCCGCTTACCGACTAGTCCAAAACCTACTTGCGGCAAAGCGAGAGTTGAAGCTTGACAAAGAGATGCGACGCCTCGACCGTTTTGAGGCCGTCATTATAGATGACATTGGTTATGTACAACAACAGCAGGAAGAAATGGAGGTTCTTTTTACATTCCTGGCGGATAGATACGAGCGCCGAAGCGTGCTAATCACTTCCAACCTCGTCTTTTCCCAGTGGGACAAAATATTCAAAGACCCAATGACAACCGCAGCTGCCATAGACCGACTTGTCCATCACTGCGTCATCCTGGAGCTTACTGGTCCCAGTTACAGAACAGAAAAGGCCCTAAACAAAAAACAGGTTTGGGAAATTACAAATGATGGTTCAAACGCCCCTGACCCAGCATCAGGAATAGGGAATTAATTATCAACATGCACAAGTGTAATTGTCGCCAGTGCACAAATGTAATTGACGTCGGGCAGTCATCGTAATATTGTCTTGGTTCGGATTTCAGAAAAAGGTTGATTGTCGAATTTGGCAGCTATTCACGCTCATGTAGAATCTGAACGTCCCTGATTGAGAGACTTGAGCTAAAATCTCGTCTTGGGTCAAATACAAAACACTCTTGCCGACACGGACCCGGTATTCCAACATGTCCCTATGTCCGAAAACTGCTTCTACTCTACCTTTTAGCCCATTCCTCAATATTATTTCAGTACCTTTTGCAAACATTTTGTCTCCTTATGCAAATATCATTCTGTCGCTATACGGCTGTTCACCGAAAATTGAAGTCGTCGATTGAAGCATTTGGGCTTTGACCTAGATAACCTCTTTGTCAGATCCATGCCATCCAATAGCCTGAAAATATTCCGAGTGATCCATGTTAATTAAAGCCTGTCGGAATTCTCTAATCTGTTGCGGCGTTTCCATGATTCCCCCCTCTTTATTGGTCTTTTTATTATAAGACAATTTTTTTCGGAAAATGTTTGTATTTTAGGGCTTTAAATGTTGTTTTAGTGGGTTTTTTCCACTTGACAACTAGATATTAGATTGGGTAAATTCTCCGGGTTTCTCATTTTAGGGAAGCGCCAGCCCACCATTCTTCCCCCCCCGAATTGGTGGGTTTTGGTTTTTTATTGACCAACTGCCCTGGTTCGGGTCATGTCATCAAGCTAATTGTCTAAACACAAGGCTCCGGTGATACCGACGTTGAATTAATCATCGGAGTTTTGTGGTTCTGCTTAATCGCAACATTTCATACACTTTTTATTAATCTCGATATCAAAGAGACCTGGTTCTCTTCTTGTGATGATTATATCCGCTTTAGAGAAGGTGCCTCCTGGTTTTAGGGAAACGTCACAGTTCTGTAAAAAAAGATAACCTCGTTTTAACATAGCCTTTTTTGTCGTTTCTGGATATTTTCCGTATAAATATTTCTGGTCGGAATCCATTTCGTCTGTATCTATTTCGTAGAAATTGTCCATAATAAAGTGGATTGGGTCATCATTATTCTTTGATTTGACTTGTATTTCCTGTGGATTAGGAACTCCCTTAATAGATTCTCCTGTTTGTGTATCCCCAATCCAAAACGGATAATAGTTTCCGTCTTTATCTAAAAAACTAAGCACAAAGACTTTAGGCTCAACGATTGATATTTTAGCTTGTGGTAAAGGTTTCATTGCCATGATTCGGTCTCCTTTTCACTTAGAATTGTTATGGAGAAGTTGTTTGAGCCTATCGTTTCACGAAGTCAATCAATTCCTTTGTCCTTTTTTAGACCATTAATTTACGTGTTTGAATTTGGGGATTTTCTCTACTTTGAATTGGTTGTCAAGGTTCACGAGCTGGAAATAATCACGTTTCAACATTTGTCGGTGAACCGTATGTGCTTCAATC
The DNA here is from genome assembly GCA_041662605.1 of Desulfomonilaceae bacterium. Classification (NCBI taxonomy): domain Bacteria; kingdom Pseudomonadati; phylum Thermodesulfobacteriota; class Desulfomonilia; order Desulfomonilales; family Desulfomonilaceae; species Desulfomonilaceae bacterium. The sequence goes on along the minus strand of JBAZSD010000040.1, from coordinate 20,371 downwards.
ATTATTTTGTAGATTCCGCTTTCAAGTCGCCATAGTTCATCAGTGGTTCGCCAAGAGGCATCCCACCTGACTGTAAGCACGTCTGGGTCTGTTACCGACTTTTTACAGGAATAGTCGAGAAGGTGCCACAGCCCATAGCACTCGCTTGACCCTTCCAACTTAATCACTAGATCGACGTAAAACTCCTGGTTCGGATAAATATCTAAATAATGATAAGACAACGGAAGTTTCTTTACCGGCGAGTCGGCGTCACATGGCACACTAATACGGGCCAGCATGGGCTCTTGGCAAACTGTTTTCCCTGCTTGGTCAAAAAAAGTTACGAAAAAGTGACATTTTTCAGCCTTGCGTGTCCGAGTCCATTTGCATTTAGGGATAATTTTCCCGATTGTCCAATTCTCCCAACAAACATTTTTGACAATTAGACGCAGCACATGATTTTTAGTGCCTTTGTCGTTTACCATCGGCCATATTTTGAAAAAGACTATTGTCGTCGGATTATGCTCGTCAGGAGTGAATCTGATTTTCGGGGTTCGTAGATACTGTAAGCCTTTCTTTATGGGCCTACTTAGGATAGCCGCTACAATTATCCATGCTACTGCAAAAACAATGTTTTGTGGAGTAATGCTTTCGTTCAGCCAAGTGATAATTTGATACATACTGGTCATCTTACAATCTCGATTGTAATGTTATTGTGCCTGTGTTCTTGGTTTTTGTATTCAATGATTTTAAATGGTTTCGTCTTTTCGTGTATGTCAATTTAGTAAACCTGTCTTTGGCTGTTTGTTTTCCGCAAAGAATTTAAAAATCATGGATCTCTTCTCATTGAACGTACAAGGTATTCCGCCGATTAGGCTACGGCAAATGAAAACAGTTAGCAATCCATTTTCGAGCTAATCATGAGCAAGAGCTTACCTTAACATTTTAAGCTAACTAGCTTGGTAAATTTGGTCCCATTTTTTGGGGATATATAAGTGTATAAATGATGATACTAATCTATAACTAGCCGAGAGGATTAGCGAAAATCAATGTGAGTAGCTATCTTTCCCGCCCTCTCACGACGGAGACACCGGTTCGAAACCGGTTGGGACTGCCAAAGATTTCAGTGGGTTACGATTTTAAGCGATTTTATTTTTTGAACTGCGACCCGGTTTAGACCCGGTTTTTTGAAAAACCTCAAAATTTTTTACCCGCCTAAAATTTTGCAAAAGCGTCTATGTTGTGATGTCACCGCCTAAAATGATTGACTTGGTGGTGGTTTGATCTTGCACGATTCCTCTGTTGAAAACTTCCGATCATTGACCGTCTCACATTGATCTTGGGATAGTTTCTCTCCTGAAAATATTTCAACGCATTCTCTCACAAGCTGTTCTTCAGGGATACCAAGGTTGTGGGCTATGGTGGACTTGTTTCTGAAAACTTGGTCCCTTATATAATTTAGAATCATAGATCTAGTATTGCTTTGCCGTGGAGACTCTTTTTCGTCCACTGGCGCTAAGGAAACTTCCCTGGGATAGTCATTCTGTTCATTAAGTGAAGTCAGAGATGCTTCTCTGGGAAACTTATAATATCTGGTAGTTGAAATTTTGGAGATCCCCATCTTGTTGACCAGGGTTGGTTTGTTCCCAAATCCTCGTATCGTTGTATCGTCTCCTCCGCTAGACTCCCCATGGTTTGGCGATAGTGGCGATTCTGCTCCGCGAGATTTATCCTGGGTGGACGAAATCAATGAGCCTTTTTCGGGAGATTCGTCATCCCTAATATGACAGCACATGTTTGTTTTAGAGGAATCTTGGGACGGTATCTGTTTTTGCAACAGCTCTGAATAATCCTCTTTGGACTTTTTCCTAGCCTGCGAAAGTTCAACGGCAATTGCTATGTCTTCGTGAGATAGTTGATTTAGGAAAGGTTGCAAGACTGGAACTTTATCGGGATGTGGAGCCCCATCTTTGGTGTTCTGGGTTAAACAGGCTTCTTTCCGAGAATCATCCTGGATTGTTGAAGTTAGAGCGGCTGCTATGGGCAACTCGTTTTTTTGGCCAGAAATAAGTGAAGATTCGCCAGATGGAGGTTCACCTTCGGTAGGTGAAAAGATCAATTCTTTTCTGGTAGATCGATCTTTAGTTTGTGATGCCTCAGAGTAACCAAATTTGGTCGCGATGGTTCGTTTTGTTTTGAGAGCTAATCTTGTTATATGATTGGAAATTGCAAATCGTGTGTTAGCCTCTCTTAGTGGTTTACCTTGGGACGGTGAAGTCAAAAGAAGTTCATTAGATTTACGATTGGATCTTGAAAAATGACGCTTTTCATTGAGGCCTCTAATAAATGGGACAATAAACCAAAGCACGGAGGCAAAGACAATTATCAGTATGGTTAAAACTCCAAGTGGGTCCAATGTTTCCATTTCAGCTTCCCCTTTTTATCAGCTTATTATCCATTAGGAACCAGATCTGCCCCAGTTGGTAAGGTTGTCTCCTGGATTGGGTTCGACATCCGGCTAGCTACGGACCTTTTTTTGCGTAGTCCGTTGCTCAAATCCTTCCCAAGAAAACCTGCATCTGACATCCTTCCCTAAGGAAGAATCCAATGTCTTCGATTCATCTTGATAGTAAGTTAGTATCTTACCGTCTAATTAATACATACTCCAATCTTAGTATAAAAATTGGCGAAGTCTATCTCAATATGAGATGATAATTGAAAGCGTTTTGAACCTCGGAGGTTTTCTTCCCCCAACTTCTGAGTGAGCCCAAATGCTTTATTTTTTGCAGTCTGCCCAATCTCCGTTGATGTCAACATATCGTATTCTGATCATTGCTTTGGCTCCCTTCAGACACCATTTCATTGAACTCTTTTCTTACACGAATCACAACGCCCAATTCAGCATGAACTTGAGAAAAACGCCATATCACCTGCCTTTGGTCCCGGAGGTTATGAATTCCTGTTTCTTGGGAAGCTTGTCGATGATGGCCCTCGGCAAGTTGAAGTTAGTCTCCAAAAGATATGCCGGATTCGCGGCAAGAACCGTGCTGAGGCTTATTTCCTGGTATTCACCACTGTTAAATACGAGGATGAGTTCTGCTGGGCCGTCACCAACGTTTTCCAGAGCATGGCCGTAACCCATAGGCGCAAAACCGATGTCTCCGGCGCCCAGTTCCACAACTTTAGCCAGGCCGTGAGATGCAAAGACAGTGAGCCTCATCTTACCCGAAAGGACGTATTGCCATTCGTCAGCGTTAGGATGCCAGTGGAGCTCACGAAGAGCGCCACGTTTGAGATTTAGTAATGTTCCTGTCATAGTCGTCGAAATAGGAAACTCGTTGGCCGAAGCCATACGAACCTCGCCATCGGGGTCTCGCCTCCACGGCTTTTGGGATCGAAGCGAATACTTGTGAGTCAAAGGCGGAGCCAAAACCGTTCCCGGCCCCGAGATCGGATTCACCGGGAGCAATGGTGGCGGCGGCCCCTGTGCGATATAAACCTCTTTTTTGGGAAGATTTATCAAATCTGAAGCAGGGATATTGAGACTCTTTGCCACAATTTCCTTGGGCGTCTGGGCGAGCCAGTCCGTGAAACTGAATGTTTCGAATTCAGAGAAATAACCGTTGTCAAATACGAGCAGAAACTTCGCTTCACCCGGCCCGATGGCAAGCCCTTGAATCGAATGGGCATGGCCGCGAGGAAAGTACCAGACGTCTCCAGGAGCAAAGTCTGCTATTTCTATGCGGCCCTGAGGATCGACTATGGTTACCCGAACGTTGCCCTCGATTACATAGGCCCATTCAGCAGCGTTGGCGTGCCAATGAAGTTCGCGAAGCCCGCCGGCTTTAAGTGTCATGAGTACACCGGCAATGTTCTTTGATACAGGAAACTGCACTGCTGTTGCCTCTCGCGCAGAGCCCCCTGGCAACACCCGCGCAGGTTGTTGAGCCAAAGGGAAACTGAAGTCGGGCAAAGTGGTCTCATCCCTCGCTCTCGCGCTCTTACTCTGAGTCGGAGTTGTTTCCCCGGCGGACGACACCATCAAAGGATAAGCCAGCATGCCTCCCGCAACCAACGTTGATCCAGCTATAAAACTTCGCCGGTCCATGGGGCTCCCCAAATGTAGCGGACCTGCTTCACTGCCCGGAAAGTCTTCTCCCATTTTTTTATTGTTTTCTATTGTGTCAATATACTTTTTCATGACTCACCTCCGGAATAAAATTTCACATAAAGTTCCGAGCCAGATTCGTTACTCCTGGACCGCTTTCTGGGTTGCTCAGAAATATTTCACAACTACGTCGTAAGATGACAATTTGGCTGTTTGGATTCTTCGGAAGCTTATCTAAAAAGTAAGTCCGTAGGACGAATAACCAAGGTTGGATTTGTCACCAAACACTACTAAGAAATGACATAATTTGGAATGAATACTAAAAAACCAATAGAGTTGACATGGGACAGTCACGCATTCATCAACAAACCAAGTGTCTTTCCCCTAAGCGAGAGTTATGTATGCGCTTCGTCTGGATCGGCGCTGACTTTTAATTCCCGGACTGAACCGCCTTCGTGATCTTTGTAATAAGTAACGCTTCATTAACCAGCGCGTTGTTGGGTAAGGTGCGATTGGAGGTTACGATTGACCGGGGCCGTATGGTGCGGTAAACTCAAAAGACAACAAAAGAGGCTTCTTTATCAACGTGACGACGGTTTTGCCTCTGCCGGGTATCGTGGCATAATACCTGTTTCATTTTCAAAGACACGGTAATCTTGCGTTTACGCTGATCCGCCGCGATCGCAATAAACCATTTAGGAGGCACACGATGAAATCGGTCAAATGGCTGATCGCAGTTGGACTGATCGCTGTAACGGTTGCCACGGTCCAAGCGGGGTCAATGCCGGAAGTGACTCATCAGCAGGTCATGAACGTGCTTCCCGAACTGAGCAACCTCGCACAACAAACGTTGGAGAAAACCGGGGTGCCGGGCATGGCGATCATCGTCGTCTATAAGGACCAGATGGTCTATCTCAAGGGCTTCGGGGTTAGAAAGGTGGGCACAGAAGACCCCATTGATCCCGACACGGTCTTTCAACTCGCTTCGCTCTCTAAACCGATTACGTCAACCGTATTGGCCGGACTAGTCGGCGATGGAGTGATCGACTGGGACGACCCAGTGGTCGACCACTGGCCGGACTTTAGATTGTATGATCCGTGGGTTACCCGGCAGGTCACGCTGCGCGACTTGCTTTGCCATCGGAGCGGCTTGCCTGCCCAAGTGGGCGACCTGTTGGAAGACATGGGTTATGGGCGTATGGAGATTCTACGCCGTTTGCGTTATGTAAAACCGGCGACCAGCTTTCGTTCTCATTTCGCATATACAAACTTTGGCTTTACTGCGGCCGCGATCGCCGCTGCGCGGGCCTCAGGCAAGCGCTGGGAGGATCTTGTCGCTGACAACCTCTATCATCCGCTAGGCATGAGGTCTTCGAGTTCCCGATTCAGAGACTTTGAGTCCGCGAGCAATCGCGCGTTCTTGCATGTCCGAATTGACGGCACTTGGGTTCCTAAGTACGTACGTGATCCAGACGCCCAGTCACCAGCCGGAGGGGTCAGCTCCACTGCTCGCGACCTCGCGCAATGGATCCGCTTGCAACTCAATGGCGGCACGTTCGAAGGCAAGCGAATCATTGCTGCTGAGCCACTGAGTGAAACCCATCGTCCGCAGATCGTGACCAAGTTTGACCCGAAGACGAACCGGGCTACCTTTTATGGACTGGGCTGGAATGTTGGCCACGACGATAATGACCGCGTCTTCTGGACGCACTCAGGCGCATTTTATCTTGGTATGCGGACAGAGGTTGCCTTGCTTCCCGCCGAGGGGATCGGCATTGCCGTCCTTTCGAACGCGGGGCCCACCGGCGTGCCTGAGGGGATAACGAAAAGCTTCTTCGACCTTCTCTTCTACGGAAAATTCCAAAGAGACTGGGTTACGTTGGCGAATCGGATGTTCGAGGAGGCTGTAAAGACGTCTTTCGGCTACAACACTAATTACTTGCTGCCGCCGTCACACCCCTCACCGGGCTTGGCCTCGGCTGCCTACGTCGGAATTTATCACAACGATTACTTCGGAGATATCGACATCGTCGGAAAAGATGGAGCGCTGGTCCTGAACATGGGATTAAGGCAGGCTTCCATCCCTTTGCGGCACTGGAGCCGAGACGTGTTCATCTATCAACCGGTGGGAGAGTCGGCCGGTGGCTTGAGCGGCGTGACCTTCCGGATCGACCCGGAGGGCAAGGCGACAGAAGTCGTCGTCGAGAACCTTGACATATTCGGCCAAGGCGCCTTTGTACGAGCGCCGATCATAAAGTGACAGGGAAGAACACTTCGACCGATCTATTTGCACGTTCCCGGGTGTCATAAGAAGAGCCGGCCAATAAACCGCCGAAGCGCTGGGTGGGACAAGAAACACTTGTGAGAAGATGTATATTTACCAACTCTTTCAGATACTGAAGGCGAGCAATAATCGACTTGTGCGACGGATACTGGTAAAAGCTATCTCAATTGATCTCAGATGTGGATCCAAGGTTAGTTAGACAGAGTAATTCGCAATCAGGTTATAGGAAAATATCGCGAACGACTTCTTTCTCAAATCATCTGATGGGCTCAAACAGGCGTTTATTAAGATTAGAAGACCAGCACCTAAACCCACCCAGAGAAAAAAATAATTACTCATACTCTACTCCTCTCCTTGTAGTTTCAGACATTCCCAGAGAAAATGTTGGTTTATGTTTATTAAGTAGCCGCTATATTTATAGGAGATCAAATCTGTTGTAACACCACTTCAATCAAAATATGGACCCACTATATGTTTCGTTGATTTTATATACCGCCTTTCTTTATTTCGTAACACCGCCCTCTTTGTGGTGGCTGGAGTCCGTAGTTACCTTAAAGTGGTTTTTCTGTATACAGCGCAGGCCAAGCTTCGTGCGAATACCCTTTATACGATGCAGCCCGACCTTTACCCCATTATCTGCCGGTTTTCATTCTACGGAAACCGAGTTCTCTGTATAAGTCTTCTGTACAAGAGCTTTACGAAACCCATAAAATGATAGTTAATTAATTTACAATTAAGTTTAATTTTATGGTATAATATATTGTAAATATAGATAGTTTTAGTAAATTTATATTTAACTAATAAACCACAGTGATAACCATTTACTGAGGATGCAACTAAAACCATGATTTCAAAGGCTTCTAAAAGGCTATGGGCTGAAGACCTAGGTCTAACAGGACTCCTTGTTGTACTTTTGGTTGAGACCTTTGTAATTTATCCCTTCATTAATTCCGATTTTGGAGGGTTTGCCGTACATCTGGTTTTTATAGGGGTGTTGATTACCGGTGTGATGGCGGTCAGCCAAACGCCGCACTGGGCGAGAATCGTAGCCATAATCGCTGCGTTGGGTTTGGGTTCCCATTTCTGGGGATACGCATACCCTAGTTCACGAGCTTTGTTCATGTCCCTCGGATTCAGAACTTTTCTGTCCGCAACTCTAATTGCGGTAATTTTAATGCATGTCTTCAAGAGAGGACCTATAACCTACCGGCGAATTGCCGGCTCAGTGGCCGTTTACATGCTGACGGCCATTTTATTCGGTTATCTCTATCTCATAGTCAGCATAATCAACCCCGAAGCCTTCAACATAGATTTCCCAAAGTTTAGCGGAGATGTACACACACTCATGGGTAAATTCACCTATTTCAGTTATACGACCATGACAAGTGTCGGTTATGGCGACATACTTCCATTGAGTCCATCGGCACGAGCGCTATCAATGCTTCAGGCCTTGATAGGTCAGCTATTCCCCGCAATACTTTTAGCCAGGCTGGTGTCTTTGGAAATCGAGTACAATCAAAGAAGGCCTGAAACTAAAGAAACTTAAGAATCGTAGATCGTACAATATCCAGGTTTTAGCTCCCATAGAGGGCTCCCATTTAGCGAAATAGGGTTGTTCCATCACCGGCGGCTCCATTCTGGAGGACCTACACAGAACTTCATTTCGGTGTTTCGCTCATGTAACACTTATATTGCTTCACAAGCTTAGTGATTGGGATCAAATGTCGTGACCGGGACGTTTACATACAGAACAGTTCATAATCCATTCTGACTTAAACTCGATCAACTCAGGAATTAGGCTCAAGGTTTATTTGGAATTCAAGGAGCCTTTCAAAAGCTTGGACCGAGGCACTGCCATCAGGGTAACTATCGCCTTTGCCACAGCCATTTCATTTATTTGGTCACCGACATCAAAGATTTCGGATTCTGATACAATTATTTGACGACCCTCCCTGATGACATGCGATCTGCATACTAGAAGTCGGCCGAACGCCGGACGAAGGAAATTGATCTTAAACTCTATTGTTAGAATCTGCATGTCCTCGGTTACTGTGGTAAATGCCGAATAACCCGCCGTATGGTCTGCCATGGTAGCCATAACGCCTGCATGGATAAATCCATCCTGCTGGCGATGTTTGTCCTCAATTTCCAGCCGAGAGTGAAACCGCCCCCATTGAGCGAGTTCAGCCTTAAAACCGCAAAAATTGATGAAACCGCGGTCAAAATCCTGCTCAAGAAAACTTGCTCGCTCTTGAGATATCTCTTGTTCGTTCATAATTGCTCATTAACGTATTGATGAACAGCAAAGCCCCTAATTACATACAGCTACTACAATCCAGAATTATGCCCCGCTTTTGCGATTTTGATCGTCTTTCCGCCCTTGAGAGGTCAAGGGCTGGCCCCGCCGAATCCGAAGAGGTCTCCGTGTGCAGTTCCACACGAGCGAACACAGCTAGAACCGTCGTCATGTTCCCGAAATAGAATCTTTTCCTCTGTTTCTGAGCATATCTCGCCGTGTGCGCCAGCGTCAACCCAAATTCTGTCGCGGCGGCGCCAGAACACGGCGGAGACACTGGGAAGACAGGAGCCACATAAGGCTAATGAACGCCTCCCAACTGGCGATCAACCGTGGCTGTCGGCGACCTTTGCGAACATTCTCACAAGTCCGACGCAGAGGATGAATATGGATTCAATGTTCAGGTTGCCCTCCCTGAGCATGGTAGTTTGAAGCGCGCGGTTCTCAGACAAGCAAGCCCGTAATGTCATAAAGGTTTAGCCAGGATTTGTCTGACTCGTACGTCAAGAAAGCGATCAGACGGATGAGCCTGGATGATGGCCACAGTGTCTGCTCCTTTTCCGGTACCGGCAACAGCGATGACATCTTCACCTTCAGGTACAAGACCTGCGTCGCAGGCTTCAACGACGATCTCAACGCAGACCTTTATGCCTTGACCGAGCAGTCTTAACGTCTGAGCGACAATGTACCCCAAATAGACGCCCTGATGCTTTTTCATGAAGGAGGCCTCGATCCCTCGACTCAGAATGGTTCCTGTAAATATTTTGACACCAAGGCTGGTCAACTTCTGTCTGACTTCAGCAGGGCATTCGTCCACATTTGGGCTCGCATAACCGACGTTATGAGTGACCGCCACCATGTTCTGGACTTTGCCCTTAAATTTCTTGGCGAACAACATCCCGGTTTCTCCAGCGGTCGTGGCCACGACGAGATGAGAGAAACCCTCATCCACCAGCCCGGAAACTATTTCTAAACACCGAGAAGTGTTTTCCCTCCCGGGCTTCTCAAAGTATTCAACCTGCCTGATCATGTTACCTCCTAAATTGCTTACTCACGACAGAGACAAATGGCTCTCTCGTGTTGGGATTGAAAAAACTGTTCATTTTTCGTGAAATAACCTACCAATCGCTGCCTAAACGGGGCGTCTCAATTTTGACCGGAGAACCTCTTCTTGAGCTTGTTTGGCGCCTTATGGAGACACAGGGCGGCACAAATCAATAAGCGTCAATGCGCAACTAACACTTAAGAGTCGCTAATAATTGTTCCAATCTGTCAGACCATTTCCAAAAAAAGTGGTCTCCTATTTTCAATCCTTCAATAGTTTTGTTCCTGATATCTGTCATTAGAATTCACCTTATGATTGAGCCTCTTGCAAAAGTAGTTCCTGTTTAAGAGGTAGTATGCAGGGTCGCGTCACGGGCAAGATTGTGACGCTGTGCTTTTGGCAAAGAACTACTGAATTTAAGGAGTTGCCGGTGAAGCCAGGCAAAGCCGTATCATGGTTGTTGGGAAGTCTCCAAGGACTTCGTTTTCCTCAGTTGGAAGAGTGTTGGGGGCCACCTCTGACGTATTTGTCTATCAAAACTTCATGATTCATAACTCGTGGAGATGCAAGTCTTTTCCTAAGTTGAGAAATTTGCGCACTGGCGGCAATTACTGAACCCTTTCCTACACAACTGACTCTATATGAGCGCCACAGTTGAAAACTTTCATCTAGGGACATTCTCTCACAATCCCTCCTCACAGTGAGTAGTGGCTCTTCTTCAAAACGCTGAATGGTGGTTATCCAACAAGGCACAACCGGGAGGTATCAAATGAAAAACAGAGTCTATTTACTCATGACAGTCCTACTTGGAATTCTTAGCTTTAACCCATCAGAAGCAATGATTATGGACCCTGGCGCTGGAGCGCAAGTCGGTCCGCCGTCTTGGAGTGTCACAATTCCGGTGAAGAATGAACCGGGCATAGACCAACGATTGGCGTTCAGGGGCACAGTCAGCGGGAGGAACGGTAATTCCCAGCCAGGAAAGATATCTGAGAACCAGTCTCCACTGCCACAAGACAGGGTGAATCTTCCAAAACAAGATACAAATCAACGGATAAAACGAAGTAAGGCGCAATCTGATAGGGAAATGTCAATTTTCGATAGATGGGGGAATATGTAAAATAAGGGCTCCAATAGTCGACTAGCCGGGATTTCCCGGCTCAGTCCAAACAAAGTGAAAAACCAGGATGGCTATCCCACATAATCAGAGCAAGATAGTCAATTTAATTCGAAATTCAACGACACCTCACCGGAACTCAGTCAACTTGCATGTTTCTCTATTTCTCAAGAAGCGTTTCCACTCCAGTCCAATCGGGTGGAACTCCGTTCACCATGTAGTTGGCGCAGCGTTTCAGATAGATTCGGGCGGCCAGATCCGCAGGATTTTTCTCCAGTACCTGATTGAAATGAACGCTGGCTTCCGAAAATTTTTTACTGTAGTAGAGCTGAATACCGCTCTCAAATGCTGGTTTCGTCTGCTCTTTTAATTCGGCAAGACCTGCAGGATCACCCTCAAACACTTCGTAAACAGTGACCGCGTCCTCTCTTCCCTTTACACGCACTTTGTCTATGAAGCGACACCTGTATCGGTCTGATTCTTTCATGGCGGAAAGAGTCTCGTCACTCAGGCTGACATAGGACCCGTAGATCTTGTTCAAACCCTCGATTCGTGCGGCAAGGTTTACCGCATCCGCGACCACGGCCCCTTGCATGCGATCTTCACTACCGATGACGCCCAGCATGAGATCGGCACGGTGGAGTCCTACTCCAATTCCGATCGGGCCAAAGCCATCCTTCTCGCGTTGCCTGTTGTACTCGGCCACGGCTTCCTGCATTCGGACGGCTGCCCTCACCGCATCATCCGGTGTTCCAGGGAAGAGCGCCATCACGCCATCGCCATAGAATTGATCTATGAACCCATTGCATTCCTTGATCACGGGGTTCACTCGTCTGAGATAGGCATTGATAAACCTGAAAGCCTCCTCTGGGGTCATCTTTTCGAGCAGGGTGGTCCATCCCCGGATGTCCGCAAACATAACGGTCATGTTCCGGCTCACCTGGTCACCCAAATTGATTTCGAGAATACTGTTCTTCTGTAGCAAATCGATGAACTCTCTGGGAACGAAGCGCTCATAGATGTTGTTCAAGGACGCTAACTCTGCCGTTCGTTGCTTCACTCTTTCTTCCAGCCCTTCGCTGTACACCCGTAATTCCTCGTTTTTTTCTGCGAGACTCCTTTTTAAACGGCTCATGGTCAAATGAGTATTGACCCTCACATGAACTTCTTGAGGTTGAAAAGGCTTGGAGATGTAGTCCACAGCCCCTGTCGTGAACCCCTTTACCTTATTGGCGGTATCATCAAGGGCAGAGAGAAAAATGACCGGGATGTCCCGAGTCTCCGGATCAGATTTTAACCGGTTGCACACTTCGAACCCGTCCATCCCGGGCATCATAATATCCAGGAGAATGAGATCCGGCCTCGGTTCCGCCACAGCCATTTTGAGGGCTTTCTCCCCATTGATGGCCGCCACAATAGCGTACTGATCTTTCAATGTGCCCATGAGGATCTGAATGTTATCCGGGGTATCATCCACAATAAGCACCTTGGGTTTTTTCTCACCCTCCAGCATCTAAATACCTCCTTATGGTACGCGTCCGCTCAGGAAGATTGAGGAGCTTCTGCCCTGAGGGACCGAACGATTCAATCTATATGTAACCATGCTCTGGAGAAGATCTGATCGGTAAAGCTATGGTACCCGTTTCTTCAGGGTATCCTTATCTCCAGGATAGAGACATCATCTTCAAGAGTTTCCGAGCCTGCGATTTGCCTTACGGCCGCCAATAGATCGTCCATAATCGATTTACCTCCGGCGCCTGAATCTTTCAGGTAGGCCTTCAAGCCCTCAAAATCCCAACAAGGACCGTTTTCATCCATGATTTCATATACGCCATCGCTAAAGACATAAAGTCTAGCCCCAGGTTTGATTTCAACCTCGTCATATTCGAAATCAATGCCCTCCATGGCGCCCAGGAACAGGTTCGGCGTTCTCAGTTCTCTAATCTCCGAGCCGTTCCCGGTTGTGTCCTGTATCAACAGGGCCGGTGGATGGCCTGCGCTGGCATAGGTCAAAAGGCGAGAAGAGGGTTTGTACACGCCGTACCACATGGTAAAATACATGTCCCTGTGGTCAGCCATGGGAAAAACGGCATTGAGGCTCGCTAGAATCTGTTCGGGTCTCCTAAAATCAACATTCGGCAAGTTCCTGGAACGGAGAACATTGAGCACAGACACTGAATGGAGCGCTGCTCCCACACCATGTCCGCATACGTCAATCAGGTAAATCGCTAACGAATCTTCATCGAGCCAGTGGTATCCTAACGAATCTCCCCCAAGGGTCGTTGAAGGCACAAAACGCCAGTCTGTCATCACTGGTCCCTCTGTAATGGGCTGAGGCAAGAGGAATTTGACGTAATCGGCAGCCTCAGCAAGTTCGCTGTTGAGAATCCCAAGGACGTTTTCGAGTTTCGCCCGCTGAAATTCCTCGAGGTCACGCAGTATCTTTAGCTCCAGATGGGCCTTGACCCTGGCTTTTACCACAGGAATGCGGAACGGCTTGCTGATATAGTCCATTGCGCCCAGCTCAAACCCCAGGGTTTCGTCTTCCACTTCGGTCTTGGCCGTTACAAAGATGATTGGGATGTGTTGCGTCTGCTCGTCACCTTTGAGTCTACGGCAGACCTCGTATCCATCCATTCCCGGCATCATGATATCCAATAGAATGAGATCAGGCCTCGGTTCCGCCACAGCCATTTTGAGCGCCTTCTCTCCGTTAATTGCCGCCACAATGGTATACTGATCCTTCAATGTCTCCATCAGCACCTGGATGTTTTCCGGCGTGTCATCCACAATCAGAACCTTGGGTTTTCGACCACCTTCCACCATGTTTTCCTATCCTATAGCTCTATTTCCAGCTTGCCGGCGATGGTTTCCAGAGTTTTCAAAGCAGTGTCCGTATCGAAGCTTTCTATTTGTTTTTCCAGACGTTTGAACTCCTCCTTAACCGATGAATTCGCCAGGAGCCGATTCAAAGCTTCAAGTCGGTTCATAGCTTCGGTCAGATCACTCTCCAGAAGCTGGGCCATTTCCTGAAGAAGAGTTTTTACCGCTTCCTTATCGACAGGCGCCTCCGTCCCAGAATCCTCAGGTGACTGTTGGGCGGTCAGTCTTTCCTCGACTACTCTTATCCCATCTATCACGACGTTCAACTGAGATTCGAACTCTGCCATTACGAGATCCAGGTTTTTGCCTTCCTTGATGGCCTTCTCCAACTCGGCCGCAGCCTGGTAAAGGTTGTCTCCACCGAGGTTTCCGGAAACACCCTTAACCGTGTGAGCAAGCCGGGCTGCCGTCTCCACGTCGTCCTCTTGGAGAGCGGCTTTGATTTGGTCAACCGCGTTTTCCTGTCCGTCCTTGAACTTGCAGAGGAGCTTCGTATAGAGCCGCCTGTTTCCGGCTACCCGTCCAAGCCCGGATGCTATGGAAATGCCTGGTAACTCGGCAGGCAGGATATTCTGTACCTTCTTGCTCTCACTCGACGACTCATACAAACCTTCAGATGTTCCCCGATTGCCCGGCTTGACCCATTTTACCAGCTCAGAGATGAGTTGATCCGGATCAATGGGCTTGGTCAAATGATCATTCATGCCCGCTTCAATACTTTTTTCGCGGTCACCCCCCATGGCGTGGGCGGTCATGGCGATGATCGGCAAATCTTGAAACCTTTCATCCCCTCGAATCTCCTGGGTGGCCTCAAATCCTCCCATCACAGGCATTTGTAAATCCATAAGCACCACATCAAAATTCCCCGCTTTGACCATCTCCACTGCCTCTTTACCATTGCTGGCAATTCGTACAACCAATCCAGCCTGCTGTAAAATTTCCTCAGCAACCTGTTGGTTGATTTCATTGTCCTCTGCCAACAATACCCTTGCTCCGCGAATCTTTCTCAGCTCTTCCTCATCTCTGCCGCTCACCCGCTTCACGGTCTGACATTCTTGGGCTTCCTTCCCCAAGGCGATCATGATGGAATCAAAAAGTACGGACTGACCTACGGGTTTAAGCAGGAAGCCATCGACCCCCACTTTCTCGGATCTCTGCATAACCTCTTCACGACCATACGCCGTCGCTATGATAACCTTGGGTTTCTGGGGGAGACTCGGAAGATTTTTGATCAGTTCGGTTGCCTTGATCCCGTCCATACCAGGCATCTTCCAGTCCATAAGCACGAGTCTATATGGAAGGGTGTTTGCCTCTTTTTCCAACTCCTCTATTCCTTCCTCGGCCGAAGCTGCAACGGTTACTTCAAAACTCATCGTTTCCAGCAAAGATTTCAGGATTTCTCTGGATGACGCATTATCGTCAATCACCAACACCCGCATTCCCCGCAGATCGACTGATGGTTCGAGACGCCTCCTTGAGAATTTCCTCGCTAATCCGAATTTTGCCGTGAATATGAACTCGCTCCCTTTTCCAGCTTCACTTTCGACCCCGATCTCCCCTCCCATCATGGTGACCAACCGTTTGGAGATAGTCAGACCTAGGCCGGTACCTCCATATTTTCTAGTGGTGGACATGTCTGCCTGACTAAAGGCTTGAAATAGTTTACCTTTCTGCTCTTGCGTCAAGCCGACGCCAGTGTCTCGAACAGAAAACTGGAGCATGACCCATTCGTCTTGTTTTTCCAATAGTCTGGTAGAGATAACGATCTCACCCTGTTCCGTGAATTTGACAGCGTTATTGCACAGATTGATCAGAACCTGCCCCAGCCTGAGAGGGTCACCTACCAGGGCAAGGGGCACATCCTGCGGGGTATCCATCAGGAATTCCAGTTGTTTTTCATGAACCTTCAGTCCCACCACTGTAGATACATTGTCCAGGACTTCGTCCAAACTGAAATCCACCGACTCCATTTCCAACTTACCTGCTTCGATCTTGGAGAAATCCAGGATGTCATTGATGATCCCCAGAAGCGAGTGTGCGGAGCGCTGTATTTTCGTCAGATAGTCCGCCTGCTTGGGAGTCAGCTCAGTCTGAAGCGCCAAGTGCGCCATTCCGATCACCGCATTCATAGGAGTCCTGATCTCGTGACTCATGTTTGCCAGAAAATCAGATTTCGCTTTGGTGGCTTCCTCAGCAATCTCCTTGGCGCGGCGCACTTGCTCTTCAGCGAGCTTGCGGGCGGTAATATCGCTGAAAGTGATGACCGATCCGACGAGAGAGCCGTCCTTGTGAACAGGGTTGCTGGAATAAGCTACGGGAAAACTGGTACCATTTTTTCGCCAAAGCACTTCATTGTCGATATGGCTGGCGGTTCCACCTGCAATAGACTTGCGCATAGGACAATCTTCTTGCGGATATGGAGAACCATCCTCATGAGCATATTGAATCAGGCTGTGAAGTTCCTTGCTCTCGAATTCATCCGGCGAATATCCGAGCATCCGGCAAGCCGCATTATTGATAAAAGTCATCTCACCGTCTACGCTCACACCGATGATTCCCTCGTCTACAGACTCAAGAAGCAGCCTGGTGCGTTCTTCGGAAACTCGAAGCTCTTCCGTGCGATCTTTTACCAACTGCTCCAGATGATCCTTGTATCGCGCGATTTCGCTGCGAGCTATTTCCGCATCCTCGGCCAGGCTCAGAGCTGCGGCCTGGCTGCGGCGCAGTTCCTCGGCTCTCTTTTTTAGGTCCTCTGCTGCCCGTGAAGCGCGAATTCTGTCTAACGTGAGGGTGCCCACGATTTTGGCGAAGCCCGACAAGAAGCCGAGAATGCTGGGCAGCTTCTCCTCGGACATCATTGGCACTTCCTTGATGGAAGCCAAATAATCCTCTTCATCGTAACCGAGGTCTCTAGCCTGACGACGGAAGAACTCCAGATCAGGTTCCTGCAGGTGGAACTGGCCGATGAGAATATTGGCCAGGTGCTTCCCGTCTATGATCAGCGGCGCGGCCGCGTCCGTCAGACCATTTTTGCATTGATAAATGGTGAAATCCTGACCTTCCTCGAGTCTGGAACCAAGTATTGCGTCACTTTCGGCACAGCGTTGAGCGGAAACTTCGCCAGCGCGATGGAATTGGGTGCAAGCTCGTCGAAAGTTTGCGAATGCCAGCAGGTTGCCTTTAAGGTCTGATATAGCTGAGGCGACCCCGACCGCGTCGCAGAAGTGGGCAAGAAGGGTCTGCAAATCCTCAGCATTCAATAAGTCCTCTGCCTTCAATTCTTCAGGTTCCCCTCCTGAGACGGCGTCTCGGTCCTTCATGGTCTGGACCAGATTGTCCAAGACCTCATCTTTTTCGATCCGGTCCAAGGAGCCATACGGAGCTGGTTTTCCGGCAGCCCGAGCCAACTCGTTGGCTTCTTTCTTCAGGTCAAGAATCCGCTGTTCCCTAGCCATGACCAGGCGATTGAATCGTTCAAATTCCAGGATTCTTTCCTGCAATTCAGATTGAGCAGGACCGTTCTTTGGGTGGGCTACCTCCGTGCCGATGGCCAACGTTTCTTCTTCAACGGGGAAATGGTTCGGGTCAGTCATGGTGGACCTCGGATAGAATCAAAGTTACAGATGAATCTTATCACGGCTGTTCCCCGAATGTAACGCCAGACCTTGTCAGAAACCGTCGTATTTCCTCACGGTCGATCACGGTCAGGTTGAATCGGGCTAGGCAAATGCTTCGACAAATCATATGGTAATAAATATTTATTCTGGAGCGACAGACGCTCCGAATGAATAAAATTTCGATAGGGAGGTCATGAAATGTCCAGAGTTTTCATGTCAGGCATTTTGATGGCATTTGTAATCTTTTTGGTGTCTGGCGTAAGTTTAGTTATAGCTGCTGATACTAATCACCAATTTGTGGCGGCTTTTACACAAGGTCATTGGGACGAAGCCAAACAGCTCCTTGACAAAGGAGCGGACATAAACACCAAGTCGGACAATGGGGTGACAGCTCTGATGATGGCTTCTTATGAAGGCGCCCCTGAGGTCGTTAAGTTTCTTTTGAATAAAGGAGCGGATGTCAATGACAAGAGCAATGGTGGTTACACGGCCCTGATAATGGCTTGTGGGAACGGTAACCTCGAAGTGGTCAAATCTCTTCTGGATAAAGGGGCTGACGTAAACGCCAAGAATAAGGATGGTATCACTGCTTTGATGTTGGCTACTAGCGGTGGTAACCTTAAATTACTACGGCTTCTTCTGGACAAAGGAGCGGATGTTAACGCTAAGAACAACGCCGGATGGTCAGCGCTCGATTTGGCGGCCAAGAAGGGTAACAGTGAAATGCTGAATATCCTCAAGGCTCATGGAGGGAAGGAATAAGTTTGTTGTTGGTTGGCCGGTGATTAACGAACTGACTTATTTGGAAGGCATATCCCACTAGCTTGTCCCCTGAGCTAATACGCAAACGCTCATGGACGTTAAACATGTTGCCGCTGGGAAATCGCGACGAGATCTCATCTGGAGACACAAAATTGTCAGGTGAAGTCTAACTCTTAAAGTTTAGAATAACAGAAGTCACTTTCGAATAGTGTGCGCCAACTCTGTACATTTGGTACATGATCGGCGCACAGTCCTATATCGATTGATCGTGAATTATTTCATCAGTTACTTTCTCAACTTTCGCAGTTGATAACAACGGCAAGAAGCTAACTAAAACGATAGAATAGGCTCGTGCGGCCTCGGAGAACAAAACGGCCATATATTTACAAAAAAAAAGGTATATGTTCTATCGCCTTAAGGACCTCAGGATGCGCCTAGGGTTTCCTGTTTACCTGGGTGAGTTCCTCGGGAGTCCGGCATATCTGCTCAGCTTGTATTGACTCTATGTTCACGAGAATCGAGAAACCAAACTTTTCGCTGTAACTGGTTTGTCCCCAGACCACATCTTCTACCACTTGATGATCGGCGCCCCTCATGATCTTCCAACCCTCCGGAGTCGGCCAGGCCAGAGGCTCCCGCTCGACAGCTTTGATAATCGCCTCTGCGTCTGTAGTACCTGCTCGCTCCGCGGCCGCTTTGATGAAATACACGCCAGCGTAAGTCTCTTCAGCCATATAGTCAGGGTATTCCTTGTATTTCTCGAAGTATCTCTTTACGAACTCTTTGTTCTCTACCGAATCGGGAGTAGTGAAGAAATACCTCGACGCCATGAACAGCCCGTCGGGGGTATCCTTGCCAAGCGGGACAACGGTTTCCAGGGCTGCTCCTACTGGAAAAGCGAACCTAATCGTGTCGAAGAGTTTGAATTGCTTTGCCTGTCGGATGAAATTGACGGCATCTTGCCCCCAAAGCGGGCACCAAACGCCATCCGGCTTGGCTTTTAAAATTTCCTCTATATTGGCTGTATAGTCAGGCGCCATTAGCTTGGGAAACGTTTCGCCTACAATCTCTACGTCAGGCTTCAACGCCTTGAGTTTTTCCTTAAACAAATCCCAGGATTCGTGGCCGTAATTATAGTCCGGCGCAATACACATCCACCGTTTACACGGCTTAGATGCCATGTAATAGGCCCCTGCGCGAGAATGCATCATCACGTTGCTCAGGGTGCTAAACAGATATGGATTGAATTTGGCGCCGGTCAGAACATATGTCGCGGCTTGTGTGTTTATGAGGATTTTCTTATGCTTTCGAGCGACATCGGATAGAGAGAGCGCTACGGCGCTGGACGTAGGACCCATCAGAAAATCCACCTTGTCCTCATTGATAAACTTCTCAGCAAGCGCGACGGCGACGTCCGGCTTCAATTTAGTGTCGCCAAAAACTAATTCCAGCTTTCTGCCAAGTAGGCCTCCTGAGGAGTTTATCTCCTCTAAAGCCATGGTGATGGCTCGCTGCCCATTGATTCCGTATCCACCAAGTGGGCCGGAGCTGATAAACATAGCTCCCAGTTTGATCGGCTTGTCATCCGATTGGGCGGAACCCAAGGCTGACGCAACTAGAAACACAAGTGCGCCAATCACGAATAGTTTCTTCATAATTTGTTCCCTCCTGTTGACATCTAGTATAGCGGCGCTTTGAATCGGTGATCACTCATGAGCCTCTTGCAAAATTGTTTTTTGGTGGTTTAAGGATTTGTAATAAATGAGCTTCACGCGCAGGCCGGTAGTGTAGTGTTTCTAGCAAAAAGACGCTTTGTCACAGGAGACACCGGTCGAGCTTAAAAAGATAATATCATGGGCTACAAGAACACTGCAACGAATTCCAGTTTCGAAACTGGAGGAATCGTGGGGGACTGCCAGCATGTACGGCGCAAAATAATACCCTGGAAGGGGGATGCCTATTCGCCCTGTGTTCATCTATCGTAAGCTGCCTGTTCAAACATAGAGGACAGGTGTTTACGACCATCACCCCAAACCCCATGCCCGTTGAGGATCCTTAAGACGACTCAGCCTTTTAATCCATCTCTCCACAAATCGCGAGAAAAAAGCCCTCTTGACTCTCCCCCCCACTCAACTGAGGATTTGCTTTTGGTTGTAACCATTCAGTCTCGCGCGGTTGAGTGCGCGAGTGACACAGGCGCATTAGTACAATACATTCATAGAAGCAGGGGTAATAACCTTTAAGATTATCCTGATTGTTATGTTTTGGGGTCCTGGTTGG
>JBAZSD010000039.1 GCA_041662605.1 Desulfomonilaceae bacterium | reverse complement strand
GGCTCCTTCCGTCAAGCCCACGACTTCTGACTTCACTCGTCTCTCATCATCCATGCTCCGTTCTCCTTGTACACGTCTTAACTGTGTTTAACCCAATTCCGTGTCCAAAGAAACCGGGGCCGCCCCAATATTTATAACATTAGATGGTTGATATATTTCCGAAAAGTAATTTATACAAATTGCTTTCTGTTGGGGGCTAATTTCAAAGAGAGCATAAACACCACAAAAGTAAGTATATCGTCTGTGACAATTGGATCGCTTTTCCGAGTTGACCCCACGACCAGAGAGTCGATTTTTACGTATTTCAAGGAAGGGACTTATATCCATCAGCCATCGCTAGGGGGTGACAATGAACGTTCTGGGACTACATCTCCTTGTAGAATTCGGGTCCTGTAACCGGTTAAAGATTGATGACCTTGTTTACCTCGAAGAGGCCATGACCCAGGCTGCGGAAACTGCGGGAGCTATTATCCTGAAGACTATTTTTCAGAAGTTCGAGCCTCATGGTGTTTCAGGGGTAATCATGATTTCTTCCTCGCATCTTACTATCCACACATGGCCTGAACACGGTTACGCTGCGTTCGATGTATTCACGTGCGGACAATCAGTAAATCCGGGTAAAGCGGTAGACTTTCTTAAACATAAACTGGAAGCCGTGAATATTGCCACTCGGGAGTTTCATAGGGGTATTCCACCGGCAACAATAATCCGTCAACAGTTTGCCCATACCGACGGCTGATGCCTTATCGCTCTTCTAATATGTCGTGTTAGGTAATTTGTACGAATAATAACGACTGGTAATTTTAAATGGCTATGGCAGTCTTCAGATACTTTAAAATGTGAACTTCATAAACATTACTCACTGCTATAAACGAAATGATCGTATTTATTATGTTTGCTCTGTAGAGATATTGTCGGTTTGTAAATTTAGGGGTATCTGATCATGGATCTAGAAGCATTTGACCCGTGTTACATCTCAACTAGCTCAGGTAATGGTTTGCGGCATCAGGTTTTGGAATTGTTCCAAAATCACTGTTTAGACTGTGTATCGCAAGGCAAACCAAGATGCTGTTTCGAAGAAGAACTGACCGTATTTTTCCCAGATGAATGGAAACAAATCGAGATAAAATCTCACCCCCTGCAACTTAAGTTGAAAAAACGTATTCTCAATATGGCCGCAAGCGGTACCGTCCATCTTGCAGTATGCGAGAGATGTCTTTTCCATAACCCCAAGGGTTGTCAGATGAAGATCAGTCACAGGCCACTTGATTGTATCACCTATCCAGTTTACCCGATGATTGAATTTGTCAGTGAGGAAAAGCGATTAGTCGGAATGATGATTCACAAGAAATGTAAATCTGTAGATAAAATCATCCAAGATACAAAGCTCATAAGTGTGTTGAAAAAATTGTGGAACAAAGAAATAGCGCCACGCCCCCAACAAGAAATTAAGGACTGGTTCAACGGCATCAAAAAGGATGAATACCTTCTTCTCTGATTAAATAAGCTCACGATTTCTTTATTGAAGCATCAAGAGAATAAAAACCTATTATAGGTTGGGTGTCAGTTTGAACCTTACTACTTAGATAAAATGATCAAATATTTCCCGATATGGCAAAGACAAGAAAGATTAGCCATTCTTGTCACTGGATTAATTGGAAGCGCTTTTATCGCACATCATTACTCAGCAAGTGACTCTAGCCTTGTTGCCGGCAAGATCGCTGGATTTATTTGTGTTCTGGCTTTCTTTCCTTATATCACCGCTATCATTAGAGGAGAATGTAGGCCCAATAGAGCAACCTGGTGGATATGGAGTGCGTTAAGTGGTTTGGTTGCAGCTAGTTACTACTCCTCCGGGGCCAGTAACACCCTTGTTATTGCGTTGATAGATGTGCCTTGCATATTGATTATCGCTATACTTTCAATAAGATATGGCGAAAAAAAGAGAAACCCTTTTAACGGTTACTGCGTCGTAGGAGCCATAGTAGGAATTGTAATGTGGTTATTGTCCGGTTCTCCCACTGCTGCGCTATCTCTTTTCCTATTTTCGGATCTTATGGCAGCCATGCCAACTATATGGAAGTCATATAAAAGACCCGGTGATGAAAATATGTTTGCATGGTTAATGACATTAGGCGGTAACATTCTAAATTTATTTGCCATTGAAAGCTGGGTTTTTTCTATAGCAATATATCCTGTCTATCAATGCTTAATCTATGGAGTAATTTGCATCGGTCTGTTTAGACAGTTCAGAAGAAGTTAGAATACCATGAAAGCCATATACGTTGCGCAATCTAATATTGTAGGAAAAGGATTATTCGCAGGCGAATCCATAAATGCTGGAGAAATAGTTTTCGTAATGACAGGCGAGGTAATCGAAATTTCTATTAATTCCTACGAAGAGGCTATGGCCGATCCCGATATCATGGGCATAGGAAAAAATACTTGGATTGCCCCACCACCCCCGTTTCTTTACATAAATCATTCTTGTAGACCTAATACTGGAATAAAGGGAGAATTAACTTTTGTTGCGCTCAGAAATATTAATAGAGATGAGGAGCTGACTTTCGATTATTCCATTTCAGAGGATAGTCTTTGGGAAATGGAGTGCAAATGTGGTGAGAAAAATTGCAGGAAAGTAATTCGGTCTATTCAATTCTTGCCGGAAGACGTATTCAACAAATTGTTGCCGTTTATTCCTGAATATTTTCAAAAAGTTTACAGGGAATATCACAATGCTCCGAAATTGGGGAGACAGTAGTCAATAGGGGCAAAAGCCTTTAAACACTCTCGTTGTATCACTCACTGACGGCGTATAGACTAGATTTTAAGATACGTATAAAGAATATAATCGAAACCTGTGTTCACAATATAGAATAAAGAAATCTTTCTAAAAGCATATAAATCCATGGCATGAGCCAGATTCGATGGCTCAGTGCCTATTTCGAGTATTACAATTATGATCGTTACCATCAACGCCTTGACGGCAGATCTCCTCGGGAGGTTTAATGGGGTTACCCTACCAAACATGTAGTGGCACTCACTGGTGGCGTTCAACTGCCCCAAACTGTTGACGCCATTGCCCATTTTAAGACTTGTCCATTTTGTTTTGGGGGAGACCACTTAATGCAGACTACCGAAGCAAAACTCGAATTACTATGGAAGGATTACCAATTGAATTCAAACCGTCACAGTGCAGTCTGGCAATCCTTTAGTCAAACCTTTGTGATAGCTATAAAAGGGATTCTAGCAGTTACAGCTATAGGGTCTAATAGACTCATGGCTGTCCCCCGAATGTCAACTCAAAAAACTAAACGTAAATAACCCACACGTTCCGATAACTGACGGTTCATTTTTATTCTGTGATTAGCGGGCCTGGGCAGTTGGGTATGGATATCAAAACGAAATGCCCCCGGAATAAATCTTATCCACGACCACCTTGGCGATATCGTCATCGGATTGAACAAGACCAATAGACATCCCATTCTGTACCAAATCCTCGTGGTGCAAGAAGCCTGGAACTGCCAAGATATGATCCCGTCCTCCTTCGACAAATTGATTCCAGCCGTTATAAGTTTGTATTTTCTTTTCTTCAAGTGGCGGTCTTGTCCAATATTCTGTGTGTTCTGGGCTGCGTTCTTCGCTGTTTTTTTCGCCATAAATATCCTTGTAAACAATTTTCAGGTCTACCCTGATTTCAATACTCGTGTTTACCCGTTTCCCAGACTTGGTCGCTAGTATCTCATTGATTTTCAGTCTAATGTCGTCAAATCTATCCATCGCCGCCGGTTCTATGGGAACGCAGGTTGTTCCAATTCCGACACGGACCGGTTGGTATGTGAAAAATTTATCTGTCAATGCAAGCTCAATCAAGCGCCTCCCTTCGTCTTCGCTCACTATCATTGTCAATACAGGACAGACTTTAATCTCACCTTGGCATAAGCCATGGCATCTAACGACTATGTTAGTATAGTTTTTTTGTATGACTGCTTCTTTGCGTTTCTCAATTTTGCGTTTCTCCGGATTGGCCTTGCCGATGTCTTTCGACCAACCCGCATCCCAAGACTCGTCCGACCAACCCGCATCCCAAGGGTTCTGTAATTCAAAAAAAACCTGAATCTGAGGAGTGTTTTGTGCCAAGACTATTTTGGTATTTATGTCCTGTAATCTCGTTTGTCCTTCATACACCTCTTTTTGTGCGTATCCGATCCAGACAAGGCCGAAGGTGAGAAGTACCATAAAGACAGGATAAGGATTTCCATTCTTGACTTGACGGGGACCAGAATTCATCATAGGTATCAGAAAAGGTGTCTTACTCTTATATGCCTGATATTCCTCTCCAAACTGCTCTGTTAGCTTTCTTTCTTTTATATATTTGTTGTAGACTGTTCCGATAATCAGGCCCAAAAAAAGCATTATCAGTCCAGTGGTGATAGACCTCCAAAGGGTCCCTACGCCAAAATAATAGATTATCGCTCCCAATAGCATAGGATTACGGCATATCTTGTAAGGCCCTTGTACAATTAATTTCTGGGTAGACACAAGAAGAACAGGTGTTTCTTTTTCAGTCATAAACCGCGGTAGGACCGTCCAAATGAGTAGCAAGATTCCAGACGCAAGGCTCAATAATCCAAGCATCGCCTTGGAAACCAGAAATCGTTCGGTGACTAAGTATGCTTCGATTTTGCCACTGACTAATAACAACAGAGTAGGAACGATGAAAACAACAAAAAAGGCCCCGACCAAGATACGACATAATTTATTCCGAGAGGATATGGATTTAACCGATTGTTTCACTATTTCTTTCACGATTTCTCCAAGAGCCATGTTCTTGTGTCCCCATTGGAGGTGCAATTAATTTGAACAGATGGCAGATCAGACTGGGACCGGGCCACGGCAAAATAGACAAGGCCCAAGAGGTTAAGGTCTTCTGTCCTCTCTATAAGTCAAACTAGCTCATTTCTCTACTTCCGCGCTGGCTCTTGGGGCCTCTGCGTAAGCACTTAGACACCGCCCCATAAGCCGCCCACATGGCGGCCCGATCCATGAATTTCATTAGTGACATACTAAATGCGATAACAATTGCTTATAAAATATCAGGAATTGTTAGTGGTCGCAAACGAAAAGTCCGCTTGTCAAATATTCCCATAAAAACCCCCAAGGTTTGAATTATGGTTAACCTAAGCTGAAGATATTAAAAAAGGAGAAACTGCAATAGAAATAAAGGGATAAAAAATCGGAGAAACAAACTGTAATGATATTAATGGGGTGAATAATGAGGGGGTTTGGAAACAAAATTGCGACTAGGGAATAGGTCACTCCAAAATTGGGGGGCGGGCGTAGCCGTTTCGCTGCATAGGGGGCTAGCCATCTAATAAAACCGTGTCGTTTTAAATTAGGATTGAATTGACATCCTTCCCTTCACTCAAACGATATCCAATTGATCTGTCATATCTGCATTATCTTCTTGACAAACAGTCTTTTCTGTGATATAGGAAATGACAGAAGTATTGGGGGCATTGTCAGATATGGCCAAAAAGCGGGCTGTAATCAATTATGAGCCACTTTCTGATCTTTCGCGCTCCGTAACTCGCGAAGAGTTTGATCGCGCCATATGGTGTCTAATAGAGACAATTTCATCACTCCAAAATTAATAGCCGGATAGCTCAGTGCCTAGGCGGAAGCTCCACGAATACGGATCTTCCGCAAGAAAAAGGGTGGCCATCGAGAGCAACTGACGATAAAGAATAGGCCCTAAAAACATTTCTGACGAAAGGGAGGAACACAAATGCGATCGCAATTAAAATCTTCACCGACAGCTAAGGAAAAAGCTCGTTCCAACGGTGTCACAGCGACTCTTGAAATAACCAATCCTGGCATGGAAAGACTAAACGACCTGATCTCAAAAATGGCCGATCTCTGCGATGGCCTGATCGATGGGATGGATAGAACACCATCCGTCGAAACAGTAAATTCAGTTTACAAAATCGGCCAAACCATCGCCGGATTAACGAGGGCTCGGACCGATCTGGAAAAACTTCGTCTCGAAACTGAGGGCTTACACGATCGGGCGTTCCGATCCGTCCAAGCCCATATTCGGGCCGAACTCCAGGGTCGTCCGGAGCTTGTCAGCGAACTTCTCGAAGTCATGGATACCGTTCATGACAGGATAGACCAACAATAACAACAAGATATCCCTCCCCCTATCGGTCAAACACCCACCCCCACCCTCTTGTTTGGGAGTGGGGTGTTGAACGTCCGCGATTTTCCCCGCCAGTTTTCGATTTTTGCCACGTGCGCTTTTCTTGCCACAGTCAGATTTATTTCAAGTATTTTATGAGCTAATTGTTCCCAAATTTGCGACGATTTCAACTTTAGGTATATAAAATTGTAGCTTAGAACTGTATGATAATTTACAAGAGAATAAATAGTTATTTATGTTTCATCATTCTATTTTTGGACTAAATCTAATAACTTTTTGTTAATAAAAAGATAACAATTCATAAAGCTCTACTTGACGTTTTGTCTAGTTAAAATAGAATCTTACGGTTCTTTTTTCCTTGCGTTTTCTTCAAAAGTTTGATAAAATCCGCCCCGTTTTGAAAAAGGCGGTAAACGTTTCGATTCGTTAGCCGCCTATATTCTTCTTTCCTGGAAGCGAATAAAGATTGCTTCCGTATAAGTACCCTGTAATCAACTGACGACCTTGAATTGGGGGTCTAGGGACAACTTTGTCCACCAGTTGAATTTGTCAACCCTATAACCGTTACAAACATTTTTGAAGAACTCGTTCGGAGGGAACGAGGAGGAGGTATCTATTTCAATTTTTTGAAAGGGGGTTTCCAATATCGCTGAATTCAAAAGAACCCCTGTGGGTCATCGCTTAGACTCTCAACTGATGACACACAGGCAATACAATTAACCACACACAAACCGAATTTCGATGTTGGCGCACCGAGATTCACAAATAAGGAACACAAGTTTGAATACATTATTAGTACAAAAAGACGGTAATGTCAAAGATTCTCTGCCTCTGTTTACGGATCCCACAGGTTTTAGAATAGAGGATTCCTCAAGTTCATCGGATAAGTCCCTCACTCATCCGCAACTATCAGAAAAGCTTCAACCTCAACTTGATGTCGCTAAGAGTTTCCTGGAAGGAATGACAGGGACTGCCTCTCATACGTTTCAATGGTTCAGTGAATTAGAGGGCGGGCCGGTAACGTCCCAAAACATGTTTGAGACCATCACCAACGCATGGGACACCATTAAGGGACTCAACACCAAGGGAGCGGGGATCTTTTGGACACCTAATGAAACTGACGGTAAGGGCCGCAAAACCAAGAATATCAGGAGAGTTCGTTTTTACTTTACTGATCTTGACGGCGCTCCAATTCAACCTATCCTTGATTGTCGATTGAAACCTCATTGTATTGTGACCACATCGCCGGACAGATACCACGTTTACTGGCGGGTATCTGATGGTAAATTAGAAGAATTCACGACAATTCAAAAGGCGTTAGCCGACAGATTCAACGGTGATCCGAAAGTCAAGGATCTACCTAGATGTTTGCGGCTCCCGGGCAGCCTCCATCAAAAGAGTAACCCTTTTCTGGTTCAAGTATATCAGGCCAATTACGATTTACAGGATTATTCCACTGCTCAAATAATTGAAGGCCTGGGCCTTTGCGTAAGAAACAAAAAGGGAAAAACATTAAATAGCCAGCCGGGATCGCCGGGGCCTGTCACTGACCCAAACGTCGCTCAGGAGTTGATACCAGAAGGCCAACGCCATGATTATTTGCTTAAAGAAGCGGGGCGTTTTGTTAATCAGGGTTATTCTGAAAATGTCATCCTCGGCTTTCTAAGAACAATTAATAATAACCGCTTCACAGTGCCCCAAAATGATAATGATTTGGTTAGAATCGCCAGGGACATATCGAAAAAGGAATCGTCATACAGACCAATCGAAATTGTCAGTCTGGCTCGAATGAATGAAACTGAGTACGAACCAGTAGAATTTATTGTTGACGAACTAATACCGCAGGGATTGACCTTGCTGGTAGGGGCCCCGAAAACCTGTAAATCATTTTTCGCGCTTCAGACCAATATTTGTGTGCTCCAGGGTAAGCCCCTTTTCGGTAAGTTTGCGACAAAACAGGCGCCGGTCATTCACGTTACGTACGAAGAGACCCCGTATCATTTCAATGAACGCTGTCTAATGCTCACCCGCGGTGAATCCATTCCTGACCTCGGCTGCATTCTCCACAACTTGCCGCCATATTCCCCAAATGAAAAAGAAAGTGGGCTCAATAAGTTACAGGAACTTGTTCATCGGATTGACGCCAAACTCATAATCATAGATCCTCTTGTGTTGTTTCTACCCGGCTTTAAATTCACTATGGGAACTTATCGTGACGAATACAAGTTATTTAACTCGTTACAGAAATTTGCGCTCGATAATAAGCTGGCCCTGCTTGGGACAATACATGATCCCAAGGTTAGTGGCGAAGACGCTGTAAATAGCGTTATTGGGAGTATCGCGGCCGCAGGGTCTTCGGACGCTATCCTTAGGCTGCAAGCGATAGATAAAAACCGCAACAATCCACAACGCACGCTTACCATTGTAGGAAGAAACTTCAAGGAATACGAGAGGAAAGACCTATTAGAATTTAATGACGGCGTATGGCAGTACCACGGTAGCGCATGCCAGTTACGAGAGACAATGATGTCCGGTAAATTCAGAGAGATCTTTTCCAGAGCCAACAAAAACGTATTGAACAATGGAGAGATTATGGCGCTTTCAGGCCTGCCCCCGGAAAAAAAAGGGACTTTGTATAATGAACTTAGTGACGCTGTGGAGAGTGGACTTCTCCGCCGAGAGGGTCGTGGAATGTATCGACTGAATAACGACGCGGATTATGTTTCAGCCGAACATGTAGACGCTTCTAATATTCTATAATTACTATATAATATAATAATATTAATAAGTTAAAAGGTAGAGCATTATTTCTACTATCATCTACATTCTATTTCGGAAATAGAAAATATTAGGATGACTATAGCCTAACAGTAGAATTTCTAGAATTGTGTCTCTACTTTTTAACCCACTGATTTAACTTTATAAAAACTAAGATGTAGAAAAGTAGAGCTTACAGGGGCACTGAGACTAAACAAAATCATTTCCAGATTGAAATTAACAACATTTGATTCTCGGTGAATTTGGAGGGTAGTCGTGGAAAAGTATTATACGCCGATTCAGGCGGCTCAAGAACTGCATGTGTCGGAAATAACTATGTATCGATGGTTGAAAGCGGGTAAATTGGAATATATTCAAGTTTCTGAAAGGCGAAGGTTAATTGCTGAGACTGAGTTGGAAAATTTTCTTTCCCGTCGGATCGTCTCTCCACCCAAAAAAATTGTTGACCGCGCGCGCGATTATGATAGACCTTGGACGGGACCTGTAGAAAACGGATCTTTGGCAAATGAAGATGATCCGGGGGATAAGGAAAATGGCGTGAAATCTTTAACAAAGGAGATCGCGCTCTTATGTCGGTGAAGAAACAAGGAAAAACCTGGTATGTTTTCTTTCGTCCTTTTGGGGACATTATCAAGTTAAGCCTTAAAGACTGTGAAAATAAACGTCAGGCGTTGGCTATTGAAGCTGAGTTAATCGAGGCCTTAAGGAAGTCGGATTATTCCCAGTTATCAATTAATGGCCGTCAAGCCTGTGTGAAGTTGTTCGTAAACCAAAACTGGGAGATGCCGGAGGCGTTGCAACCCTCCCAGGCCAAGCGCCCGCCAAAAGTAATCACTTTT
Organism: Desulfomonilaceae bacterium; assembly: GCA_041662605.1. Lineage (NCBI taxonomy): Bacteria > Pseudomonadati > Thermodesulfobacteriota > Desulfomonilia > Desulfomonilales > Desulfomonilaceae > Desulfomonilaceae bacterium. Next base: position 14,857 of record JBAZSD010000039.1, on the reverse strand, counting down.
TGGAAGGCTGTGGAACTTTACGTCAATGATCCCAGCTTCAAGAGCTTGAGTATGCCGAAACGGTATCACCAGAAACTGGCCCACCTAGTAAAATATTTTGGGAAAAACAGACCTATTAAGGACATCACGATCCCTGTTTTGAAGGCGTATCGAGAAAATCGGTCACAAGAAGGCGTAACAAACGCTACTATAAATCGTGAAATGTCGGCTATTAGCGGGGTCTTCCGGGTCCTGATCGAACATCAGGTCCTGGAAATCAATCCATGCCGGCAGATAAAGAAACTGAGCGAGAAATCTGGGGAACGCCAGGTTTATATTGGTCTTGGGGATGTCGAAAGGATCAAGGATCTTTGCCCTTTGTGGTTTCAGGACATGATATGGATGAGCTATCTGTCAGGGATGCGAAAGGGTGAAGTTTTCAAACTTCGATGGAGCAACGTGAATCTTTCGAAACGGATTATATCCTTTCACGCGACAGACACGAAAGAAGGAAAATGTAAACGTGTTCCGATCCATCGCGAACTCATCCAGGTATTTGAACGTATAGGGAAGATCAGGTCGTTGAATGACGACAAGCTATTTCAGGTTGCGCCGCAATCGATTCAGCAACCATGGCCACGCGCGTTAAAGAAACTCAATTGGGAAACACCCACGCCGTGCTTTCACGATTTGAGACACAGTTGGAAGACAAACGCGAGGCGAAGCGGTATTGATTCAGAGATACGGGAATTGATAATGGGTCATGCTGGAAAAGCGTTGAATGTTTCAGAGCGGTATGGATTTGTCAGCGATGAGGAGCTTGTGTCGGCTATAGACAAATTCACTTACGACAACGGGTTAACGCAAATTCTAGTCGCGTCAAACGCCGGAAAATAGGATTTAAAAACTGGCCCGCGTTACCTTTTTGTTACCTTTTTTGAAAAACCCTTGATTGACAAGTCAATTTAGGCGGGAATTCGTAAGCTAACTTATTGAAATTCTTTGGTACGCCCGGCAGGATTCGAACCTGCGACCTACGGATTAGAAGTCCGTTGCTCTATCCAACTGAGCTACGGGCGCTCCGGCAAAACATATACGCCACAAAAGAACTTATGAAAGCGCCTAGCGTATTGAGAGGCATTCAAGCATATCGATCGTTTGCTTGTCAACCTTATAGCCCCTAATTGTTGTAATCGAGATTGCCGGACCCGCAGTGGTGTGGTAACATCGAAAGGTTTCTAGTGGTCAATCGCTAATCGGGACAGTGTTCCCCTTGCTTTGTAGGGACGAGAGGCCCATGCAGACCCATGATCAAGAATTTCCTAATTGTGATCTTTCAAGAGCAGACGGAATGAGATAAATTCTGTCTATATCAAAAAATCTTCCAAATGGAGGCCAAGACATGAAAGCGCGTTTTTTTTCATTCCTATTGATCTTTGCTTTATTATTCGCCGCTTATGGCGCTATTGACGCAAGTTCAGCCACTGCCGCGAGCGCAAACGCCCTCACTGGCGAGATTCCCATCGGGGCGGTCTGGTCGATGACCGGAGCCGCCGCGGTTTACGGCTCGTCCCAGAAAAACGCCTCAGAACTCGCTGTCGAACAAATAAACAAGTCCGGAATGCTTGGAACAGCCAAGATCAAACTGATTACCGAGGATGATCGCTCCACTAAAGAAGGAGCAATTACCGCGTTTGACAAGCTCGTTAAAGAATATAAGGTGGTCGCCATTCTGGGCCCAACGCTGTCAAACTCGGCCAAGGCCTCCGATCCTATTGCCCAGGCGGCAAAAACGCCGGTCTTAGCGGTATCCAATACTGCCGGTGGTATCGTCGAGATGGGAGATTACATTTTCCGTGACAGTCTTCCGGAAATGTTGGTCCAACCTAATACCATTAAAGAGACAAAAAACAAGCTGGGATACAAGAAAGTGGCCATACTTTATGGCAACGACGACGTTTTTACTAAAGGTGGCTATGACGCTTTTAAAAAGGCGCTAAATGACCAAGGCATCCAGATCCTGGCCACTGAAACGTTTAACAAGAACGATAGTGACTTTTCCGCCCAGTTGACAAAAATTAAGGGGCTCAAGCCTGACGCTATTATCGTCTCCGCTCTGGCTGAAGAAGCGGCCGGCATTATGAGCCAGGGACGGCAGCTTGGTATTCCTGAGTCTGTCCCATTCATCGGTGGTAATGGCTTCAATTCCCCTAAATTGGCTCAGCTCGCCGGACCAGCGGCTGAAGGAGCCATTACCGGCGCAGCCTGGTTGATCAGTAACGACACGCCCGGTAACAAAGCTTTTGTTGAAGCCTATCACAAAAAATACGGCGCCAATCCTGACCAGTTCGCCGCCCAGGCGTACACCGGGGTTTATATCCTTGCCAACGCCATCAAAACCGCAGGTTCAAGCAATCCAACCGCGATCCGGGACGCTATGGCCAAAATCAGGGACCTCGACACAGTATTGGGAAAATTCTCATTCGACGCTAACCGGGAGCCGGTACATTCTCCTGTAGTCCAGATCATCAAAAACGGGAAATTTGTGCTATATAAATAGGAGATAACCACTACGAAACGGAGAGCCGGAATCATCTCCGGCTCTTATCCTCTCCATTGAAGGTTCGTGTATGCAAGAACTCCCTCAGCAACTGATTAATGGCTTGTGGCAAGGGGCGGCCCTCGCCCTTTTTGCTATGGGATACACCCTGGTGTTTGGTGTCCTCGACATCATTAATCTGGCGCAGGGAGCCACGTTCATGTGGGGAGCGTTTTTTGCGTTTCTGTGCGTCACGAAACTGAATTGGCCACTGTGGTACTCAATTCCTGTCGCAATGGTCGGAGCTGGGCTGCTGGCTGTATTACTTGATCGACTCGCGTTCAAACCTCTGCGTTCCCTAACATCCGGTGGGTTGGTCTTATGGGGTGGTTTCATCCTCCTGCTGTTAGGGATGGTTGGTCACTGGGGCTACCCTGTCAAGACCGGCATTACGCTCGCGGGAGCGTTAATCATGCTGGTTGGTTTTGTCCAGGATTACAGGAGTATCAGACCCCTGCGGATTCGGGAAGTCCCTCACCTGGCGCCCATGATCTCTTCGATTGGGGCTACATTCATTCTTGTCAGCCTCGCCATAAACGAGTTCGGCGCCCAGGTCTCTCGTTTTCCGGCGAATCTGTTCCCTGTAAAGCCATACCAGATCACTGAAAACGCCGTAATATCGCCTATTCAGGCGCTGGTCTTGGGCCTGTCTCTGGCGCTTATGCTCCTTTTGAGCCTGCTGATTAACAGAACACAAATGGGTCGGGCTATCCGCGCCATTGCATGGAGCGAACGAACTTCCCGGCTTCTTGGCATAAACGTCGATTATGTCATTGCCCAGACATTTTTTATTTCAGGCGCTCTCGCTGGGGCCGCTGGGGTGCTCCTGGGCCTTGCGTTCAACCGCTTGGAGCCCACTATGGGCAATGAGGTGGAACTGGCCGGGCTAACCGTCATTATTGTCGGAGGGATGGGGAGCATTGGAGGCGCCGCTATGGCGGCGTTTCTCGTAGGAATGATACGAGTCCTTAGTGTCGCTTATATTGATAGCAGTTTTCGTGACGCTTTTGTTTTTGCGTTGCTCATTCTGGTTCTGCTCGTACGACCCAGCGGCATCTTTGGACGCAGCAAAGCCGTGCGAGCGTAAAAAGCGCTCAACATGAACATATAAGTAAATCTCATGCCAGAATTTGTCTCCAACAATATCTCAACTATTAATTTCGTGCTGATTAATATCGCCTTGGGGCTTAGCATCTATATCACCCTGGCCACGGGCCTTCTGTCATTGTCCAACGCCGGATTTATGGCGATCGGGGCCTACACGGTAGCTATCGTCTTTGCTGAGGCGCATATGCCATTTAGCCTCGGTTTCGCGCTGGCTATTGTGCTTGGGGTGGCCTTAGCCATCCCCATTGGGATGCTTGTGCTGGGCCTGCGTGATATTTACCTGGCGATCGCGACGCTGGGTTTTGGTGAGATCGTCAGGATAATCGCCCTTAATGGTGACAAAGTAGTCAGACTATTTAGCGACAACAAGGACATTACGGTCTTCAATGGCGCTGAAGGCATAACCCTGACATATACAACGCCTAAACTGGTAATGGGTTTGCCTGATACTACCTGGCCTATCCTTATCTACGTGATAGTGGTCATATATCTACTCGCTACACTCCATAATTCCCGGTACGGTCGAATTCTGGCGTCGATCAGGCAGGACGAAACAGCGGCTTCAACCCTGGGCGTCAATGTAGTCCGATACAAGCTTCTGGCGTTTGTGCTTGGTTCCGCAATCGCTGCCGGCGCAGGAGCGCTGAGCGCCCCGATTGTCCGGGTGATTGATCCACACAATTACGTGTTTAGCCGTGGCGTTGATATCCTGGCCTATGCCGTGCTAGGTGGAATGACTCACTGGGTCGGACCGATACTCGGCGCTACCGTGCTGACGTCATTGCCTGAAACTCTTCGTTTCCTTAAAGACCAACGCGATATAGTGAACGGTCTGATCATCATGCTGTCGATAATCTATCTACCTTCTGGTCTTGCAGACCCCAGAATCATGGCTTTACTGCGAAAGATATTCTCATTCCAATGGCTGTCACGTTCCCATGCTGATAAAACATCCAAGGACCGTGAATGATATGAACCGCAATAAGAATAGGGAACGACGTCAACGTGTTCAAGGCCACCAGCCGGACTCTCTCAGATTGTTTCGGGCTCCGGCAAGTGTCAATACGCTATGTGAGCGAGAGTCATGACACAGCAATCAGCCTCGCCAATTCTTGAAATCAAGAATGTCACCAGAGTGTTCGGCGGTTTGAAGGCGCTCGAGAACGTTTCATTCGATGTGCCGAAGGGCGCAATTTGTGGCCTGATTGGTCCGAACGGAGCCGGCAAGACAACGCTTATAAACATAATAAGTGGATTGGGGCCGCTTTCGGATGGCGACATCTTGCTTGAAGGACGCTCGATTAACGGATTGGCGCCGTATCGAATCGCTGAGCGCGGCATCGGTCGAACTTTCCAGAATATTCGTCTCTTCGGTGATCTCTCCGTTCTCGAAAATGTGGTACTAGGACATCACCTCAAGCAGACCGGAACCTTGATTGAAACCCTGTTGCGCCTGCCTCGGAGCAGAGCTGATGAACGAGCCTCCCGTCAGGCGGCCCTTGCCCTCCTGAAGCGCTTGCGCATGGAACATCTTGCGGACGTGCACGCCCGCGCCCTTTCTTATGGTGATCAGAGAAGAGTTGAGATAGCGAGAGCCTTGGCGCTGGAGCCGCGCCTACTGTTGCTGGATGAACCCGCTGCGGGTATGAACAGCGCTGAGACTGACCAGCTTTCCGAGTTTTTACTGGAGCTTAGGGAGAGTTCATTGACTATTCTCATCATAGAGCATGATATGGACATGATCATGCGCATGAGCGATCTCGTGATAGTCCTGAACTTCGGATTGAAAATCGCTGAGGGACCACCAGATTTTGTCCGCAATGAACCTCACGTAATCGAGGCGTATCTAGGCAAAGAACATTAATCGAGAGACTCCGGTTATCGGTGGAATAAAGTAGGAGATCAACTTCTATGCTCGTTGTTCGCGATCTTTATACTTCGTACGGCGCAATTGCGGCATTGAAGGGCGTGAGCTTCAATGTGCGTCAGGGTAGTGTGGTAGCCCTTGTGGGGGCAAATGGCGCCGGTAAATCGACCGCTCTCAACACAATCAGCGGGATACTCAGGCCGGATAGCGGGTCCATTCGATTTCGGGATCGTGATATTGCCGGCTGGCGGGCCGATCGCGTCACAGCCTTGGGGTTGGCGCAAGTGCCGGAAGGAAGGCAGATCCTCGGGGGATTGACTGTCGAGGAGAACCTGGTCCTCGGAGCTTACACCCGTAAAGATTCCGAGATTGGCAAAGATCTTGAGGAAATCTATTTGCGTTTCACCATATTGAAGAATCGTCGTCGACAGCCTGCCGATTTACTATCCGGGGGTGAGCAGCAAATGCTCGCGTTGGGTCGGGCGCTCATGTCTCGTCCCGGGTTACTGATGTTGGATGAACCGTCACTTGGTTTGGCGCCTCTAATAGTTCAGGAAGTCTTCCGAATTATCGGTGACTTAAAAGAACGGACAACGATATTACTTGTTGAGCAAAACGCCAGGAAGGCCCTTCAAGTAGCAGATTACGCCTACGTGCTGGAAGGCGGCCGTGTGGCTCAGGAAGGACCTGCCGCCGAACTGCAGACCGATTCTCGCATCGTTGAGGCTTATCTGGGACGGAAACACTGATAAGCCTACAATAGTTGGTTATGGGCTTGGTAGACTAACGGTTCTTCTGTCCAAAACTCTGAGACGCCGGTTTCGGAAGTCGATTAATAATCCCTTTACTGTTAATTTTGTTCAGAGTGGGCCACAACACCTTGGAGATTCTTTGTCCCAGAGAGAAAAGTCTTCGGTTTCCTGTGGACAGACCATACGTGTTCATGGCAGCCCTCTCCGCGAATGAGGTCATGCCTTTATCCACACGTTCCTCTCGTAACATGGTCAAGAGTTTCACAAGTGGGACTCGCACGGGACAAACTTCTACGCAGGCCCCACAAAGGGTTGTGGCGTCAACTAACGGGTAAGTTCCTCCCATCCCTTCGAGTAGGGAGGTCAAAACGATGCCCATGGGACCTGGGTACGTTACACCGTATGCGTGGCCGCCGATGGTTCGGTAAACCGGACATACGTTAAAGCATGCGCTGCATCGGATACATTTGAGAATTTCTCTGTATTTGCCACCAAGAATTTCTGAGCGGCCATTATCCAGGAGGACAATATGGAGTTCACGCGTGCCTGTAGACTCTCCGGGTTTTCTGGATCCTGTTATGATGGAAAGGTAACTCGACAAGATTTGTCCGGTAGCGCTCCGGGGAAGCAAGCGAGCAAACAGAGACAGGTCATTCAGTGTGGGGATGATTTTCTCAATGGACAGGGCCGCAATGTGCAATCGCGGCAGCGTAGTAACCATCCGACCGTTTCCTTCATTGGTAAATATGGCCAGGCTTCCTGAATCAGCCACGGCGAAGTTGGCCCCCGAAATCCCTGCGTCAGCGGTGAGGAATTCTTCCCTGAGAACGGTCCTCGCTATTTTTGTCAGAACAAAGGGATCGTCGGAGTAAGGCACACTCAGCTTCTCCGAAAACAGTTCGCCAACCTGCCGTCGGGTCTTGTGAATAGCCGGAGCCAGGATGTGGGACGGCTTTTCGCCCGCGATCTGAACTATGTACTCACCGAGATCTGTTTCGACAACATGGAATCCAGATTCCTCAAGGTATTCGTTGAGGCGCATCTCTTCCGTGATCATGGACTTGGCTTTAACAATCTTTCTGGCCCCATGATCCCTCAGGATGTCACGGATAACCTCTCTGGCGGTTTGAGCGTCGCGCGCTCGATGCACCACAGCTCCAGCCCTTGTGGCATGGAAGGAAAACTTATCAACATACTCTGGTAGGTGGTCCAGTACATCAAGCCGTATTGCCGAAGCTTGGTCCCTCCATGTTTCGATGGGCACGCTGGACAGGCCCTCGTTCCTTTTGGAAATGAACATGTCCGTGGCTGTTCGCATGGCTTGACGAAGCGATGTGTTCTCGACTGCTTTGGCGGCATTTTTACGAAAATCTAAAGGCGAAATTTTCTCACTCATAGGAAACCTCTGCTAGACCAAGACTCTCCCACTTCTAAAGGCTCCTTGTCAACCTTGCTGGGCTGCTGAGTTTCCGATCATGAAACGTCGACTTCTGATCTTAAGTATTTTTCATGGGGCGTCGAATTCTTTTCCCATGATCGAATTTTCTCGTTATATTTTCAACAATGTAATAAGTATTTTCAGAGCAGATTTGATAAAGGTTGAGGATTCACAAGTGGAAACTCCCTCGAGAAAAAATAGCTTTGATTATAATCCCCGATTCTTGGAGTTTATTGAGCTTTTTGCTCGTATTGGAGATGATTCAAGACTCTTTCCCAAAAAATGTAGAACGTGTGGCCAAGAATATGAGAGTTTTCCGGATTACATACACCGCACCGAGTCTTTGGCCCACGGCCTTGCAGACTACTCGGACGCTTTGGATGTTCCTAGCGCCATACACCGATACGTAATTGAACATAACGCATCTAAGAGCCTAAAATAAACCATTAAAACCTAAGGGAGGATATATAATGACCAAGAACAATTCCACACACTCAAAATCGAAAAACCACGGGCAATCGGACAAGTTTGAATTCAGCGGCAGAAAACTGCACAAAGATTGGCGGGTATGGCTCGTGGTAGGATTGATGGTCGCAGCTATGGTTATCTATGTGCTGACCCTGGATGATTCAGTCGTGCCAATGGCGATCAGGAATTAACGACAAATTATGATTCGGATAGCTTGGATTTGGCTGCAGGAGTTTGACATCTAATTTGTGCCGGTATCTGTTCATCGACAAGGCAGACGGACTGTTTCACTGATCTTCCAGCATTTGAGCTTCCTTTTTTAGAACTCTGTATCCTGCTTTGGGATCGCGAAAATAAAGGTGGCTCCATCGCCCTGCTCTGATCTAACCCAGATGCGTCCTCCATGTCTTTCCACGATCTTTTTGCAAATAGCCAGGCCTATGCCTGTTCCGGGATATTCAGCATTACTGTGCAACCTCTGGAAAATTACGAATATTCGATCCGCATATTGTGGCTCAATGCCAATGCCGTTATCGCTGACTGAAAATTGCCAATCGTTGTCATTAGGTTCCACTGATATATGAATAGATGGGGGGGCATCCTTCCTGAATTTCAACGCATTGTTGATGAGATTCTGGAATACTCTGGCCAGTTGGTCGCCGTCCGCAATCACTATCGGGAGTTGGTCATGTGTCACCGTAGCGCCATTGTCCTCAATCGATAGTTGAAGATGATTAATGACCTGAGTTAACAGCGTTTCACAGTCAACGGCTCCAAAAGTCTTGCCGTGAGTTCCCACCCTTGAGTATTCCAGGAGGTCGCGAATTAACAACCGCATACGTTTGGCGCCGTCAACTGCGTACCCTATAAAATCATCGGCGTCCGCGTCGAGTTGTCCTTTGTAGCGACGTTCGATAAGTTGCATGTAGCTGGACACCATTCGTAAAGGTTCCTGCATGTCATGCGAGGCGACATACGCGAACTGCTCCAACTCCGTGTTGGAACGCTTCAGTTCATCATGAGATCTCCGCAGCTCTTCGTCAGCACTTTTCCTGGAGGAAATGTCTTCAGCGAATACGAGAACCCCTGATTCTCCATGAAAGTCAATTGGAACCCCCGCTACACTCACGTCGATTCTTTCACCGTCCATCCGGATAAATTTCTGCTCAATTTCCGGGGTAGACGTCCCTTCCATTTCGATTTTTTCTACTCTTGATCGAACGACATCCCAAAATTCCGGGCTCACTATTTCTTTCACTTCTCTTCCCAGGAGTTCTTTTTCATGCCTGGCGCCTAGAAGTTCCACACCAGCCGGATTCATGTAGACCCACTTTTGTTTAACATGGACACCTATCATTTTGGGGAGGAACTCTACGAGCTTTCGATAGCGTTCTTCACTCTTCTGGAGTTTCTGTTCAGCGAATTTACGTTCGGTAATATCGGTAAACATAGCGAACGAACCACAGAAATGGCCGTCCGGATCAAGCATCGCCGTGGCTGAAACAAGCGCCCAGAGCGCTGTCCCGTCTTTTTTTCGGAATCGTCTCTCATATGACGCGGTTTGCCCCTGATGTCGGTCTGCCATTTTCATCTCATGGCTCCACATATCGTCGGCAAAAATAAAATCTTCCACTTTCTTGCCGACGATTTCTTCAACATCGTAGCCAAGCATGTCGGCCATCTTTTTGTTGACCAATTCGGTAGTATGTAGTCCATCCATGATCCAGAAACCTTCGTTGGCGGTTTCCAAAATTCTCCGGAACTTCTCCTCACTCTTTCTAAGCTCAACTTCAGCCTGCTTGCGGTCGGATATATCCCTGACGATGCACGAACATAGCCAGCCTTGAGGCGCTTCCCTGACAGACAGGGATACTTCAACAGGAAACAGTGCGCCATTTTTGCGCCTTGCTTCGATTTCCGCTACTGTTGCTGTAATTAATTTCTGGGACTTTTCCCGGAGTGACTCAATCTGGGTTCTTATAAGAACTGCGTATTGGCTCGGAATTATGAGGTTAAAGAAAATCGACCCGATGGCCTCACTTTTTGATCTGTCAAACATTCGTTCCGCTGCGGAATTCCATCCTATAATCCTACCGTCTTGATCAAACGTTATGATTGAGTCCGCAGCCATTTCCACAAGATTTCTGTAGCTAGTCTCAGCGTCTAGGAAAAGGAGCGCTATCGATTCCTCAATGGACAATTTCTTGGAAATGGCGCCGCTCACCGCCATCAAAATGGCAATGAGACCGAACGAGCCCCCGAGGTATTGAGCTGACCGACCTAACCAGCCTATCGGGCATCCTACTGATTTTTGTAATAGAATTCCAAATAGTCCTACGCTTATCATCGCAAGAGCGAGGGCATACCAGTAAATAAAATCGGAGCGCCATCTTCGGTAATGAATCATGAACAGGACAGCGCTAAAAATGTAGAGGTTCATGGCGCTTATCAGCACAAATTGTCTTAAAACTGTGGGACCTACCCCTTGAACAAAGAACCGTGGGAGAAAACCAACCGCAGTCACCAGGGAAAAAAGAAGGGTCAAAAGAACAACTCCGCCGTAAATACCTATGACGGGGCAAGGACCCTTGCCGCGAACTGCCCAGGAAGTCCCTCCGCCAATAAACAACATCGCTCCAATAGTTTGGCAAATGGCGCTCAGAAGGACTCCTGAATTATGAATGGTAACCAGGATGTTTGGGCCATCGGATAGATTTATGAATGCCGCGGCCAGTATGGAACTTAACCCAAAGGTCAGCATACCGCATCCCATCAGCAGAAAACCTGTCGAACCGGAACTCATGTAGACCCGAGCTGCGAGGTAGGCTATGGCCATTGGGATCAAGCCGATAAACAAAGTGTTGAGAATCAGGAGAAGCTGACTGGACTCAAATGTGACCGGGATTTGAATGTAGGCTAGTATTGAGATTGCCAGGATAAACGCCGGCAGCAAGAGGGAGGCCGTTAGTTTAGCGGTTTTCATACGTTAATTCCCCCGCTGGCTTCAGCAATGAATTCATAAAAATCGAGATGAGCTTCTCTGCAATAGAATAGCGTATTCATATAGCTCCTCGTCGAATTTTCCCGGACTATTTATTTTGGAGATCAGGATAGAGTTTTTTTGTACAATCTGGACAGATAGAATGTGAAAATTGAGCCTCAGTTTTCTTGCTCACGTATGTCTCTATTTGTATCCAGTTATAAGATATCATTTGCCTTTTCTACACCCAGCTCGGTAATCAGGACATCTCGCAAGGTATATTGAAGGAGTCTATAGGCTAGCGCAGGCGCATTTAAGCCCAAGTTTGGTCTCCCTTTTTCGAGGTCACCAAGGTCTTGCCATGCAAATTTGTTGTAGTCTCGTTCTTCCTTAAACATGGCGTTTCATTCTCCGTAGTCTAACGATGACTATACACCCCTAACTGGTGTCGAGATTCGTGTCTGACATTCCTTTAACATGGAACGGTCACTATGGAAAAGGATAAATCACATGATGTCTTGTCCATTGCAACTCCACGGATTGAAACTACATTTCGTTTGAACCCAGGTCGATGGCCGGCGCTATCTTTCAGCTAAAATGGCCATTCTTCGGAATCGCAGGTCAAATACATATCGCACAAATATTTCACTTCTTTTGCGACCCGCTCATAATCAAGATCCGGGTCCAAGCCCATCCCAGTGAGACGCTCCTCCATGTAAAGGTTGAATCGGTCCATCTCCGCCTCAGAATAGACCTCACTGTCGAACTCTGAAGCGTAGAACTGTTCAAACATTCCCAATCCCTCCATATATGATTTGTTCCTCAATTCTAAGCGATTTTCCCAGCCAAGTAAATTCTCTCTATGGCTGAACAAAGATCATCGTCAGATGAAGATTCAAGACCCATACCCTCGGCTCCTTCCATTATCGAGATTTGCCGTCATGCCGTTCTACTGCGGTATAACTGTTAGGGTCAGTTGACGGTGACTCTTGTTTCGATCAAATTACCGTAGCTCCTACAAAGCAGTTATTTGCGCTTAAGCCGATGCCCATTTTTTTCTAGACCCGTGGTGGTTGAAACGATATCCTAGGAGTTGAACAGAGGAGGCTATTCTTTTTGGACATAACTAATAATGAATTAATTATTTCACTCTTACAGTCAACATTGGATTCCGTGACAGACGGTGTCCTGGTTGTGGACCTGATGGGTAAAATAATACTTTTTAACCGACAGTTTGAGAGAATGTGGAACATTCCCCCAGATGTCATGGAAAGTAAAAATGACGAACTTGTTCTAGACTGCATCCTGAGTCAACTCGAAGACCCGGTGGGTTTTCTTAAAAGAGTTAAGGAAATATATGGCCATCCGCAAGAGGAGAGCTACGAAACTATCAATTTCTTGGATGCCAGAGTTTTTCTAAGGTATACACGTCCCCAGAAAATGGGGGATGAGATGGTGGGAAGAGTTTGGCGTTTCTCCGATGTTTCAGAAAATCACAGGGCTGATAAGGCTAGACTACTACAGGAGGAAAAATACAGAAATATCTTTGAGAACGCTCCTGTTGGGATAATTCATTCTACTCCTGATGGTAAAATTATTGATGTTAACCCTGCGCTCGCTCGTATCTTTGGATATGAGTCTCCAGAGGAAACCATTTCTCTTGTAAATCAGACATCCGTTGCTGAATCTATGTATGTTAGCCCACAAGCTAGAGCTGATTTCGCAGTCAAGGCAGTAATGGCCCCCGGTAAGTGGTTCATGGGAGAATCCGAGTATTTTCGAAAAGATAGATCAATAATGCATGGACGTATAGCCTTTCGCATTATTCCGGAGTCAAATGGGATAATAGAGGGTTTTGTAGAGGACATCACTGAGCGGAAGGAAACCCAAGCGGCGTTAGAAAGGTCTGAGACAAAATACCGCCTCATGTTTTCAGAATCTCCTATAGGAATGATGTATGTAGATAAAGATGGGAATATTCTAGAGATCAATCAGAAAATGCTGGAAATATTAGGTTCCCCCGGGCCTGAGGCTACAAAAGCAATCAACATGCTCACATTTCCACCGCTAATTGAATCCGGGTTGTCTAAACACTACCACGATTGCCTAAAGAGCGGAAAATTAATAGACGCGGAGACACAATACACGACCAAATGGGGCAAACAGACTTTTCTGAGGTCTGTCATTAAACCTCATCTGAATGAGAATGGCGAAATAATAGGGTCATTTACCGTAATAGAGGATATAGCCCTCCGAAAACGGGCTGAAGATGCTTTAAGAGAAAGCGAAACTAGATACCGCACATTATTCCAATCGCTTAAAGATTTGATAAATATGCACTCCGAGATGTCACCAAACCAAAGCCAGACTGTGGGACTTCGCACACTTCCAGATGTCTCCAAAAACCTTGAAATGAACTACATCGAGAACGCTCTCCGCATGACAAAAGGCAAGGTTCAGCCAGCCGCAAGGTTGTTGGGCATATCTCGGTTCATGTTAGCGCGCCAGATGGCTAAGATGAAGATTTCCGGCGCCGATTACAAATAATAGTGCTAATCCGCCCACTTTCTACTTGACAAAATAGCCGTGTGATTTATAATTTTGACGTGGTTCAAAAGCAAATTTTGGACCAGTAATTATTATTTGGGGGGGAGTGGGTAACAATAAAGACTTACTGCCGTTGATAGTCTCGGCTGCACCGATGAAGGTAACAGGGATAAGACTTTTGAGTCTAGTCAAATTGAATAAGTGTTTTGAGACTTTAAAGGCAATAGTTAGTGTGGAGTTCCTCAAAGTGTATGGACATTGTTACCTTCAACTAATGCTGAGTCTCCATTCATCAATATTGCAAATTTGGGAACACCACACTAGCCACCAACATTATTTCCACATGATGCACACCTGTTCATCTGTAATATCAATAGCTTATCTTGACACCCATTTTTCAGCTATTGTCTCATCGCTGTTCACATCCTCATAGTGTCTATTGAAGAGGTAATCCTCTCACTTGGACGGTCCATTTCCGTATCATCAGTAAGCCATATCATGCCAACTAAAGTTTTATATTGACCAAATAACCCGGTTAAAATTATATTGTGTTTTATAAGTCTCTGATACACTGTGGCCCACCGTTCCAATGTCGGTGGTGTTGAATCCCAAATTAAATGGACTGTTTTTCTCTGATTATTTGGAACAGCCATCCTGTTTTGTCACGTTGTTTAGACCGACAGGTTTGGGAACTCTCCAGGTAAATATAATATTTCAGTTCCAGTTTAAACAGAATCTGAGAGAAAGAGCCATTGGTTACCTGGCGGTTCACCTGCCCTCTAACTCCTTAAACGCCATCCTAATTATTACTTGACTTCCCTTTTAAGCTCCTGTTTACATAAACCAAATACAACTGTTGTTTTTAAAAAATTGACCTGTGAACTTTTGATTTTCAAAGATTTGTTGTCGGGATTTTATTGGGGTTGGAGGGTGTATGATGCGTTCTCTAGGCATACGGTCGGCCGTTGTCATTGTCGGTGTAATGGTGTTCTCTGCCCGACGTCAATTACATTTGTGCACTGGCGACAATTACACTTGTGCATGTTGATAATTAATTCCCTGTTCCTGATGCTGGAGCAGGGTCGTTTGAACCATCATTTGTAATTTCCCAAACCTGTTT
>JBAZSD010000038.1 GCA_041662605.1 Desulfomonilaceae bacterium | reverse complement strand
GCGAATTGATCAAAATTATCATCTGTGCAGGATTGGCGTAAATCAAGACAATATCCGGATCAAATGGATTGTATACAAGAGGGGCCATCACCAGGGCCTTGTATTTGCCTGTTGGTATTCGGGGGACACTGTTTTCATACTTTTTCCCGTCCGCCCGGCTTTTCGTCCAAACGATGCTTCTGAATGTCCCGTCTTTCATGTATTCAGGAATGTCTGTTAATCCGATGATTGAAGGGCACATAGCATTTACAAAGTCATCTACATCCGCCCCCACCGTCCAGTCGAAATTCCGTACAAGATTAATGAGTTGACACAATGTAGATTTATGGCTCATTCGACGAATAAAAGGAATTTTGTCAATGTCTGTTTCGTCTTCAAGGAGTTTAAAAGCTACAGGAAACGACTTGAGCCTAAGCAAAAGCTCCAGTCTGCGAATTGGTTTCTCCCAGTCTCGGCTAGCGTTCACGACAGTCTCCTCTCGTACCTAGAAAATCGAATTGTCAGCTCTCTCACCCAAAAGAACGAGGTGGATTCTTTTTTGGCGTACATTTTTATTTAATTAGACATATTGAGGCTTAAAACACCTGATGCGGAAATCCAAACATTTCTATAAACGTAATTTGCTGTTTCTAGGCTTAGTCGCTGCCAAATGGATTCTCGATTCTCTGGTGTTTCTTTACCGGAAATACAATGTTTCGTGTCTTTGCTCTTCCAATCGAGCGACTCGGAAAGCGACAAAAGTGAAAACAATTCTATTGCTCAATCTAGCCATCCCTACGCAGCGACTTGAGCTTGTCTCTATGAACCTTTCAGAATTCGTCCAACTAGCATTCTCTGGACCTCGGATGTTCCTTCCACGATCTGAAGGATCATGGCGCTTTTGTAGTAACGCGACACAGGATATTCATCCATGAAACCATATCCGCCGTGGATCTGGAAAGCGTCACTCGCCACCTTTTCTGCCATTTCGGAGGCAAAAAGCTTTGCAGCGACCGCCTCGAAGGTGTGGTTCCGCCCCTGGTCCTTTAGCCATGCCGCCTTTAGATATTGGTTTCGGCCTAGTTCAATATTCACGGCCATATCAGCCTGCTTGAACTGAACCGCCTGAAAAGAAAAAATCGGTTTCCCATTCCAACTATTAAACCTATCCGTTGCTTTTCTTTCTTTGCGTCTGTTAGGGACCACCCTTGCTTGCAGAGTTCCAATCAACCATGACATTGTTCTACTGAGCTTTATTGGCATCTCTAGTAAAAAAAATTATCCTTGAACCAAGAAACAACACATATAGGGCATACCCGTGAAGCTCAGCAATTGCCTACGTAAAAGTCGCCGAACTTATTTTTGCTAGGGGCTCCATTAACTCAAAAACGAGAGCGACACCTTCAATACCCCCTTCACTCGTGTCGGACGGGACCAATTTCGATTCTATGGAAACCTTTTTACCAATGAGTTCCATGCTCGCGTTCTCAGCGTCTTTTCCTATCAAATTTACATTGCCGATAACCCATGGTCCGTCCTGAAGTTCGACCATGGCTACCACGTAGGGAACCCGGTAACCAGTGGGGGCAACTCTAATGACTGTGAACGTCCTGATGACGCCCTTTTTTTCAAAAGACGCAACATCTAGGCGTGAACTTCCGCACCCTGGGCAAACGACTCCAGGCGGAAGTATGTTTTCACCGCAATCAAGGCATGTTAGTCCAAGGAGCTTGCCGTCGATCAGTCCCTGCTTGAACTCATTAAAGGTCAGCGGGTATTTGCTCATTCTACTGCCTCCTTAAGACGAGATTGCATACGGTACTAAAATCTCCACCCAGCGTATCAACTACACCGACTCTGGCGTCCTTCACTTGCCTTTCACCGCATTCACCTCTTAGCTGCTTAACAATTTCGTAAACCTGTGCTGCTCCTGTTGCTCCAATGGGGTGCCCTTTTGCTTTCAATCCTCCAGACGGGTTGATAGGAATCCTTCCACCCAGAGATGTATCTCCCCTGTCAACGGCAGCAGCGCCTTCTCCAAATTCAAAAAATCCCAAGGCTTCAGATGCAACGATCTCTGCTATAGTAAAGCAGTCGTGAAGTTCACATACATCAACATCAGCGGGGCCAATACCTGCTTGGTCGTAAGCGCACTTAATGGCGGCTTCCCTAGCTACCATGCGGGTAAGATCTTTCTGACGATATAGGGGTCCGGCAGTAGCTTGGCCAGATCCTATTACGAATACTGGTTTTGCTATTCTGCCCTTATATTTTGAGGCATTAGCGATGATCACGGCTGCCGCCCCATCGGAAAAAGGACAGCAATCGAATAGTTGAAGAGGGTGAGCAATCATGGCGCTTCCAAGCACTGTTTCTAGGGTAATCTCTTTCCGGAAATGTGCCAGTGGGTTGAGCGTGCCATTGCGATGATTCTTTACAGCTGTTGCGGCCATGCTCTGTTTCAGTACGTCAAGAGGGATGTCGTACTTAGCAGCGTACTGGTGCGCTACCATACCAAAAACACCTGGGAAAGTTATGCCGGTGAACCTCTCATATTCTGAGTGACTCCCCATCGCGAATGTTTTGGTAGCCAAGGGCGTTCCCATGATGGCAGTCCGCTCTGTCCCCCCCGCAATTACTAAATCATAAATACCTGAGGCGACCATTAGGACTGCATGCCGAATGGCCACCGTAGCCGATGCGCAAGCGTTTTCAAATCGAGTTGCTGGCGCCTCAACGCGCATACCAATTTCGGCGGCAAGAAATGGGGCTATGTTGATCTGACTCTCCTCGAAATCCCCAAGCACGTTTCCAACGAAGAGCGCCTCCATATTTTTTGCTTCAAGGTTGGATTCCGAAAGGGCGTCCATGGCGGCTTCCGCAAACATCTCCTTCATGGAAAGTTTCGATATGCCAAATTTGGTCATGCCCACTCCCAATATGATGACTTCTTTCATTACCGCCTCCCTGTGGCCGTTAATTAGCAAGCTTATAGACTCAAATTCATACGACCTAAGACCATAGGCGCAACCCATATGCTAAAAAACCAAGAGTGGGTTTGGTCTGATCGAAGGTTTGTCCTTTGGCTCGACTCTACTAGATTACTTTGCGCCCATGCGGATAGCGCCATCGATTCTAATGGTGGTTCCATTAATGGACGCGTTCTCAATGATATGTTTCACCAGCATCACAAATTCCGCAGGTTTGCCGAATCGACGCGGGAATGGAACCGCCGCTGCAAGCTTCTCCCTAACTTTTTCCGGAAGACTCCTGGCCATGGGGGTGTTAAAGAGACCAGGGGCAATAGTAGTCCGCTCAATCCACTGCATATTAAAGGGCCTCATTCCTTTCCCAGTTTACGTGTTTCCGAAGTCTGCCATGATCTTTTCTCTGTCCAAACTACCGTGATTGTTCCTAGGAATTTCGCTTACAAACACTACGTGCTTAGGTTTCTTGAATCGGGCTATTCTCGCTGCCACAAACTCAATCAAATCGGCCTCAGAAATGGACGACCCTGAGTTCAAGACACACACAGCCTTTATCGCCTCACCCCACTCGGGATCTGGAACCCCTATCACAGTGACATCCTTCACCAAGGGGTGCTGTCTAATCACATTCTCAACCTCTGAAGGATATACGTTTTCACCTCCAGTCTTAATCAATTCTTTTTCCAACGCCCGCCCTTCAAACCAGAGATACCCCGTCTCGTCTATTCGTCCCATATCACCGGTGTGGTGCCACTCGTCTCGGAATGTGTAATTGGTATCGTCTTGTAAATTCCAGTAACCCTTAAACACTTGGGGGCCACGTACGACAATTTCACCGGATTTTCCTGGTTCGAGGATTTTACCAGAATCGTTAACTATTTCGACTTCTGCCAACTCAAGTGGCCTACCAACTGATCCAGGCTTGTCAAAAAAAGGTCCAATCGAAGTGAGTCCCGATGTCTCTGATTGACCGTACGCCGCCCAAAAAATACCTCCAGTAACATCTTGAAACCGTTTAGCCGTATCCTGATGATCAATTCCCAGCACATGCCTCAAACTGGACAAATCCCGACCGTCCTCCTCAGCCTTGTCCAACAATGACGATAACATTGGAGGAAATTCGAAAAACACGGTGGCTTTATGGTCTTCAATAAACCCTACCGCCATGTCGACTTCAAAGCCTGGCATGATTATGTTACACCCTCCGTCCATCATCACTGAAAATATCATAAGGATTCCAGCTACATGAAAAAGCGGCAACATAGCCATGTTTACGTCATTTGGGCCCAGATTCCAAAGGTGTTGCAGATGGAGGGACGTCACCAACAGACCTTGATGGGTGATTACAGCGCCTCGAGGCCGCCCATGCACCGCAGCCGTATGGATTATGACGCAACGGTCATCCTGGCTGAATTTAACAGCATGACTAGCGTTGGCCTTTTCCATCAGATCCCTAAAAGCGCTGAAAACACCGCACTGAGACTGAGTACTGAAGCAGGTAATTTGATGAGGCGCCCTGTTGATTATAGGATTTGCCACATCCTGAAATTCAGGATCGGCGAAAAGGACAGTCGGCGAGCCATCTGATAAAATGTATTCAATTTCCTCTGAACTCAGACGCCAGTTGATCGGCAATATTATAGCCCCGATTCGGGCAGCCGCTCCATAGAGGTACACGTACTCCAGGCTGTTTTTGGCTAGCACTCCAATACGCTGACCTCTGCTTACTCCAACTGAATGGAGACCGGCGGCCAATTCATCAATCTTTTTGATAAATTCGATGTAGCTGATTGTCTCTCGCCCAGATTTCAGGGCGGCTCTATCTTTGTACAAACGAGCATTGCGTTTGATAACGCTGTAGATCGATACGTCATGTATACCCATATTCACCAACCTTGAGACTTCTAAACGCTATATAGTCAGTTCAGCATGCGGGGTCTTCGTGATAGGCAAATTCGCATGGACAAGCGACAGGCGTTGCGAATCAGATAGTTGCAACGTTTCCACTGTATACTGAGGATTTTCTTCATCTCTGGGCTCAATCGGACGACTCTGAACCAAGCGAGGAAGGTGAATTGCCAAAGCACACCAGATATATAAAGACACACAGTTTTATCCAACCTGTAATCTGGGTTACTATGCCGTTTCTGGTTTACATAGCTATTGCAAATTCTTTGGTTTGTATTTTTTTGTCCTAGCTCCCAGTAAAAATCGGTTTCCGCTTTTCAAGAAAAGCTGCTACTCCCTCTCTATGATCATCGGTTGTGACCAAAAACTCAAAACATCTCCCCTCGTAGGCTAATGCTTGAGACAGATTCATTTGCATTCCATCCATCAGGCACATTTTTGTCATCCTTACGCCCCAGAGTGGCTTCTCAGCAATTTGACGAGCCAAGGCGATGGCAGCGTCCATGAGTTTCCCCATAGGCGTAATTTTATTGATTAGTCTTATTTGAAGCGCTTCCTCGGCCTTCACTCGTCGGCCGGTGAACAACAGTTCCTTTGCTATCGTTAGGCCGACTGTCCGGGGGAGCCTTTGTGTTCCACCAGCCCCAGGGATAATTCCCAGATTAATCTCCGGTTGTCCAAAAACCGCATTCTCCGCTGCAATGCGAAGATCACAGGCTAAAGAGATTTCGGTACCACCGCCCAGCGCTATTCCTGAAACCGCTGCTATAACCGGTTGCGGCATTGTCTCAAATTTGTTAATAACTCGTTGAACTTTAACCAAGAAGGAATGTGCATCTAAGATCGAGGACCACTGTTTTAACATTCGGATATCTGCGCCAGCGCAAAAAAAATCATTGTGACCAGACACTATCACGACCCTGATCTTTGCATTGCGCCCAATTAGCTCCAAGACGTCCTCTAACTCATCGAGTAATTGTTCGTTCAATGAGTTTCGTGCCTCTGGCCGATTCAGAGTAATTATTGCGATTCCGTGATCTTCAGAATAGATGATCGTGCTATACTGCATGAGCTAGCTCCTGCTGGGCTTATATTTATTTATGTGAGAGCGCAGACCAAGAACTTTCGCCGGGTTCTCATGTGTCAATTTTCCAAAGGTGTCAGCAGAGATCTCAATTTCTTTTAACTCTTGCATTAGCCTAGCCCTGGAAATCAACGGGAAATCACTGCCCAGTAGGGCCTTGCCGGCCAAAGGACCATTCATCATTTTTACAACATATTCAGGGATATACTGAGGAGCCCATCCCGCAATATTGAAATATACGTTGGCGTTCTTCTGAACAACAGCCAAAGCTTCGTAAAACCAAGGAAATCCAAAATGCGCCGCTATAATTTTGAGTTCGGGAAAGTCTATGGCCAAGTCGTCCAGCGTATCGGGACGGCAGAATTTGAGCCGGGCTCCATTGTGAAAATGGGTCCCCGTGTGAAAAAGGACGGGAAGGTCTAACTCCTGTGCCTTTTCTAGAATCGGATACATGCGAGAATCGTTGGGCGCCATGTTGATAAGATGGGGGATGAACTTCACACCTGACAACCCCAACACCTCCACGCTTCTGGATAACTCGTCAACCGCTAAAATCCCTTTGTTGGGATCTACGCCCGCAAATCCGATGAATCTATCCGGAAAGCGGTGGACCGCATCCGCCACCAACTCATTGGGAACTCTGTAATGCCACACCGTTTCAGCATCCACAGCAACGAGGACGGCTTTGTCCACTCCTGCCTGATCCATGTCCAGCAGTATGTCTTCCAGTTCGAAGGTTCGCACACCCTTGAACATCTTCTCGTAACCGCGAACCATGTTTTCTGGAAAGGTTACCAAAGCTTCCTTTGTCCAAAGCTGAGAATGGGTATCTATGATCATACTTCCTCCCGTGGGCCCTGAGTGGAAACCTATACTAATGAGACGGGCGATCGTGTAAGTAATGCAGTCTTAAAGACATCTGCCTCCCAGATTGTCACCTTGCTACCTCCTGCTGCTCAAAGTCTTTGGTGGGCTCTTTCAGATGTCGAAACGGCTGCAGGACAACAATGCGTCCAGAGGCGTCAATATGCTACCTTGTCCAATCCTTTTAGCCCCAGCATTTGTCTGGCTTCGTCGGGAGTGGCAGGTTCAAGGCCTAGCTCTCTGGCGATTCTTACTATCTTCTCGACTTGTTGGGCATTACTCTTAGCCTTCACCCCTTTTTCCAGATAAAGATTATCCTCGAGACCAACCCGTACGTTTCCCCCAATAAGTAGTGAAAGAGTGCACATTTTGAACTGATGGCGCCCGGCGGCACATACTGACCAATTGAAGTCACCTATGGAAGCTTTTGCAGTATTGTACATAAACATCAGGTTATCGGGGCTGGCAGGGATGCCACCTAGTATCCCCATAACAAACTGAATATAAATAGGTTTCTTGATGCGTCCTGTTTCCAGCATGAATGCTACATTGTTCAGCATCCCGACATCGTAAACCTCCAGTTCGGGTTGAGTCAGGTTTGCCTGAAAAACCTGCGCAAACCGCGCCATGGTTTTGAATGTGTTGGGCAAAATGAAATCTTCCGTCATCGCTAGGTAATCGGATTCCCAAGGAAACTTGAATTCTTTTAAGCTGTCGAGGGTGCTAAATAGGGCAAAGTTTAATGAACCAAAATTAAAGGAAGCCAATTCCGGTTTCAACTGAGGTATGGCCGAAACCCTCTCTTCCACTGTCATTCCTAAGCCGCCTCCAGTCGTAATACAAAGAATGATGCCACACTTACTCTTAATCTTGGATGCGATCTCTCTGTAAAGATTGATATCTGCTGAAGGCTGTCCAGTTTCAGGATTCCGGGCATGAATGTGAGCAACCGACGCACCGGCCTCGTATGCTCGAACCGTTTCACTCACAATCTGGTCCGGAGTAATCGGGAGGTAAGTAGACATCGAGGGGGTGTGAATACTTCCTGTAATGGCCGCAGTGATAATCCTCTTACTCATCTTTTTGGCTCCTGGACATAAGTTTCTTTGAGTACAATGAAAATATGAAACCAGCTTTGATTATCTAATTCAGACCTCGGTATTATCCGCTTCCCAATAGGGACGGGACCAGAGACTTCTTCACCCAAATAATTTCGGAAAGAGAGAATTCACTTCTGGAAATCCGGACCTAGAGCGTCCGACCTTAACAAAAATCTATTGTTGACAACGGTGGGGCTTTCTTGGTCGATCGTGCCCATGGGAACGAGATCGATTTCGGCTGTGAACTGTGTTACGGCTCGCAGGTCGTCAATCAATTTTTGTTTTATTATGGGCCCTTCGTTAGGGCTATCTGTTTCTACTCGTATGGTGAGTCTATCCTGAAATCGAGGCCTATCAATAACGATCTGATATTTTGCCAGACCATGATGCTTTCTAATGATTTGATCTATAATTTCTGGGATCATATAAACCCCTTTAACCCTCTCTATTTCTCCTGTCCGACCTACTATCCGCATTAGGCGCGGGGAAGTCCGCCCGCACCGACATGGATCAGTAATGAGACCCTCTGTCAGATCGCCGGTCCGATATCGAACCACCGGCATTGCCCGCCGCGATAGATCAGTAGTAACTATTTCTCCAGTGTAACCTGCCTCCACATTCCTTCCTGTCCCAGGCTCAACAATTTCAAGAATAGAGTCTGTAAAACAATGCATGCCACCTCCGTATGGACACTCGGCTGCAACAAAACCTGTTTCCGCTCCTCCGTACATCTCCCTAATGTCCGCTCCGAAGGCTTCTGCTAACATTGTCTTGTCATTCTTCCCATAAACCTCGGTAGCCAAGATGATCAACCGTAGCTTTAGATCCGTTGCAGGATCGATACCCATTTTTCGCGCTGTATCCGCAAGGTGCATTGCAAAGGACGGAAAGGCGAACATCACGGAAACTCCTAAACGCTTCATTATACCGATGTGAGTTCTGGTCATCCCAGCCCCCCCTGGAACAACTGCGCAGCCAATACGGCGAAACGCTGTGTCCATCATTGTTCCCGCTAAATGCCATTGGTACGCAGCCGTGATGTCGACTATGTCACCACGCCTTGCTCCACATATATAGAGCCCGTTGGCCGTGGTGTTTATGTAGCTGTCCATGTCGCCTGCGCTGAATGGCATCATCAATGGGCCTGGCGAACAATAAATTCTGCTTACATCTTTCAGCCGCATGGTCAGGAAGTCTCCGAAAGGAGGGTTTGCACGCTGATTCCTAATCATCTGCATATGGCTCAGAAATGGAACACGTTCACGATAGTCATCCAGATCTTTGATCTCCTCAGGTCTGAAACCAGCTTTGTTAAATTCCCGCTCATAAAAGAGGGAATTTTGATGAGCAAACCTCAGGTGCTTTTGCATTTTCTGAAGCCGTATCTCTTCCAATTTCTCAGGCGAAATTAGCTCTAAATCCTCATCCCAATATGAAGAAACAATTCTCACTTCATTCCTCGTTCAAAGAATTTCATTGAAGTAGTTTTCGGGCGATTATAATCCTTTGTATCTCGGATGTTCCAGCTCCAATGGGCATGGCCTTCGCGTCACGGTAGAATCTTTCAATTTGGAATTCTTTCGTATACCCATACGCTCCTAGGATGTGCAGAGCCTTCGATGTCACTCTCTCAGACATATCCCCGCAAAATAGCTTTGCATAAGAAGCTTCAAGCCCAACATCATCATGGTTCTGCCCTTCGGCCATTTTCGCACATCTTTGAACCAATACGCGCCCGATATGGATATCCAATGCCATGTCAACAAGCTTTTCGCTGATCATCTGAAACTCACTTATCGGTTTATTGAACTGCTGTCGTTCTTTCGAGTATTTTGAGGCGATGTCGTATGCGCCTTGAGCGATCCCCACCGCTTCCGAAGACCAGACAATTCTCTCGCGATGAAGACCCGCGAGCACCATAGACACCATAGAGTTCTCTTCTCCAACAAGGTTTTGGGCTGGTACCCGGCACTCATCAAAAACGAGTTCCCCAAAGGGCGAGCCTTTGTGACCTAACTTCTCGATCTTTCTACCGACTGAAAAACCCGCAAATTCCTTTTCCACGATGAATGTGCTGATACCTCTTGATCCTTTTTCTGGCGCAGTCTTGGCGTAAGTAACGATGATGTCTGCCACTGGTCCGTTCGTAATAAAGATTTTTGTTCCGTTCAAGACGTAATGATCACCGTGTTTTACAGCCCGAGTCCGCATTGCCAGGGCATCTGAACCCGAGCCCGGTTCCGTGATGGCTAGACAGCCTATCGTCTGTCCGGAACAAAGAGCTGGAAGGTATTTCGCTTTCTGCTCATGACTAGCGTGTCTATTGAGGTTGTCCACCACAAGATTGGAATGGGCTGCATAGGAAGATGCCAACCCGGCGCTCGCTCTTGCAAGTTCCTCAACTACAATGGTTTGGGCAAGCAGTCCTGCCCCTGATCCGCCATATTTCTCTGGAACTGTAATACCTAACAAGCCTAGCCTGCCCAACCCGAACATCAGGTCGCGCGGAAAACGGTCTTCACGGTCGATCTGCTCTGATTGGGGAATTACTTCTTTCTGAACAAATCGTCTCAACGAATCTCGAAGCAATCTCAATTCTTCGCTTAGCTCTGCTGATTGTTCTTTGGCCGTATCAGACATACTCCAGTCCCCTCTGAATGATTTCATCAGCGATGACAAGACGGCGGATCTCAGATGTCCCTGCGCCAATTTCATATAACTTAGCATCCCTGTAGAATCGGTTAATAGGGAATTCTAACATGTAACCATACCCGCCGTGGATCTGTAGCGCCTGGTTGACGACACGGGTAGCTGTCTCGGCAGCAAACAACATAGCCGAAGCGGCAATCTTGTGTACTTCTGTCCCTTTCCCTCCGCGTTCCATCTTTTCGGCCAAGGTGGCTGCACGGTAAACAAGTCCCCTGGCGGCCTCGATTTCAGTGTACATATCCGCCAGCTTCGCCTTCACCAACTGGAAATCGCAGATAGGTTTTCCGAATTGTTCCCTCTCCATGGAATATTTCCGCCCCAATTCCAATGCTCCTTCAGCCAACCCGAGGGGCTCCCCGGAAAAAAAGGCTCGCTCAACGTCGAGTCCACCCATCATCACTCGGATACCGGCGCCAACAACCCCGATCACATTCTCACTGGGAACTCTACAATCTTCAAACACAATTTCTCCTGTGGGCGATCCCCGATTTCCCATTTTTTCTAGCGCCCGCGAAACCTGAAATCCAGGAAAGTCTTTCTCCACGATTAATGCTGTAATTCCAGATTTTGCTGGAGACGTTCTATCAGTCTTCGCATAAGTGAGAAAGACATCTCCGACAGGAGCGTTGGTGATAAACATTTTGGTTCCATTGAGTATGAAATCATCACCGTCCCGTATCGCTGTCGTACGAATGCTGATCGCATCCGAACCCGAGTTGGGTTCGGTCAATGCAAGACAGCCCACCAAGTCTCCGGAACACAAACCGGGAAGGTATTTCCTTTTTTGTTCTTCAGTTCCGTTTCGACAAAGATTGTCTGTGCAAAGATTGGCGTGAGCCCCATATGAAACTGCCAGGGCAGGGCACGTCCTCGCTATTTGCTCTATTACCAGAACGGCCGTCAAGAGGTCGAAGCCAGATCCGCCATATTCTTCAGGGATTGTGACCCCAAGGACGCCCAGTTCGCCCAGTTTCTTCCAAATGTCAACAGGGAATCGGTCCTCTCTGTCAATCTGCTCAGCTATTGGCTCGATTTCCTTCACCATGAACTGGTGAACATTTTGTTGCACCAGCCTCTGTTCAGCGGTTAAATCAAAATCCATTTCGTATCATCCATCCCCTTGCGTGTTTGATCTGAACTGGTCCAATGGACTTAGACACAAGTCGTCAAAAGACAAAGAATCTAATCCTCTGATCTGACGAGCTATCCTCAGGAGTTGAATTGTCTACGACAACCACCGTTTTCGTCTCTTGTAGTGCTTAACCTCTTTATAGCTCTTCCGACTACCCACAGAACTCAATCCCAGATAAAATTCTTTGATATCTTCGTTTTCTTTTAGTTTTTCAGCAGGTCCATCCATAACGATCCGCCCATTTTCCATCACGTAGGCGTAGTCGGCAATCTCCAAAGCGGCCAATGCATTTTGTTCTACCAGCAGTATAGAAGTCTTTTGTTCATCATTGATTCGCTTAATAATCTCAAAAATTTTTGCAATGAGAATAGGCGCCAGACCCAACGATGGTTCGTCTAAAAGCATAACCTTGGGATTGGATATAAGTGCCCTGCCTATAACCATCATCTGTTGCTCTCCGCCTGACAAAAATCCGCAAACCCGATGTTTCAGTTCTGGAAGTCGAGGGAAAATGCTGTATACCGATTCCAACTTTTGGCGGATATCTTTCTCGCCGCTGGTCCCCAAATACCCGGCCCTCAAATTTTCCTCTACCGTCAGATGTGGAAAAACTCTTCTGCCCTCAAGAACCTGAATAATTCCTGTCTTGGCAATATAGTGTGGCATCGATCGGTCGATGCGTTTCCCCATGAACGTAATGTCTCCGCTCGTGAGATCTCCCGCTTCAGCCCTCAGCAGACAGGATATGGCTTTCAATGTGGTAGTTTTCCCTGCGCCGTTGGCGCCCAGCAAGGCCACAATCTGACCTTCCCTAACTTCAATGGAAACACCTTTGAGAACCTGAATAACCTTGTGATAAGAAACTTCGATCTGATTAACTGATAAAATACTAATCACCTCCTTTTACAGAAGCGCCTAATGCCGAAATTCATCAGGCGCATCTGGTCCCTGATCGAGTGTGATTAACGAAATTGCTTCGGCGTCATGTCGGGAGCGCGAACAAAATTGCCATCGCCGCCTTTGCCTCCTGCGGGCAAAAGTTTTCCCCCTTCGACCTTGTAAATCACGAGCCATGGTGTAGATCGAATCTTGTCGGTATATGTGATCTTGACGACTCCATCTAGAGGTTGCCAATCCGTGAAATGGTTCAATTCATTCATTATGGACTGTACTGTCGTTTTATCCCATCCCACTTTGGCCACAGCATCCGACATCGACTTATGAATCATCAGAATGTATTGCCATCCAAGAATATAGAAGTTAGTTTGTTCTTTTATGCTTCGATTGTTGTCCTTGAGATACTGCTTTACGAGCTTGACGCCGGGGTGATTTTCATTATCGTAGGAAATGTTGTGAAGTACAGATATGCAACCCTCGAAGAGCGACGGATCAAGCCGAATGGTACCCCAATCTCCGCCAACCATGTTGAGCAGTTTTACATTCATGCTCAATTCCTTTACCGCCCTCATGATGGCCACTGGTCCAGATCCCGTGCAGTTGGTTAGAAGCCAATCGGGGTTTTGCGCTCGGATACGGACCAGAGGGGTAGTCAGGTCTACATCTCTCACTCCGAAAAGGTCCTGCGCCACAATGTCAACCCCAATTTCCTTGCAATAAGCAAAGAATTCTGGCGTAAGAATCGCTTTTCCATAAGCCTGATCCCATGTAATAATTGCAATTCTAGGGTTACGGGCTTCCTTCCAGTTGTCTTTGACCCATCTGACGGCAGTGGCCGCCATTCCGGCGTAGAGTTCGTAGAAACCATAGGTGTTCCCCTGAGGATAGAGATCATTAACACTGCTTGGGAAAAAGCCTATTACGCCATCTTTCTGAACTTTCTCTCGAAGAGCCTCTGCTGTGGGAGTGTGAGGTACACCGAAGAAAAGAGGTTTCGATTTCATCCCAATCAGTTCCGCATACTGTTGGAGGCCAAGAGAAGCCTGTCCAGTGTTATCCTTAACTATAAGTTTCAGCTTAACGCCGTCAATGCCGCCAAGTTTCTCATTGACATACTTGACTGCGTCCTCTGCTCCAGGCGCCATTGGTCCAACCACCGAAGCGTAAGGACCTGTAAGATCCCCTAACAGAGCAACAGGAATCACTTCTGGTTTCTCGGCAAGACTCTGAGTAGGTGCGAGAATTACCAACACGAGAATGATCACAAGCATCCATCCTAGTCTACTCGAAATCCGTTTTACAATCCGCTTCATGTCCGCCTCCTTTGATTCTTGCTTAAGGGTTTACGCTTAGGTTTGTTGATCTCAGCCTTAATAGGAAAATGGCCATCGGCGATAAAAGTGTTTAAAGATTTCCCAACGATGCCCTAGACCTCTCGGCTCGTAGATCAAGAAGACCAGGATGACCAGCCCGAACACAAATGGACTGATACCACTCTTTATTGCTGCTCCTACAGCATCCGGAAAGTACGATGCTATTGGGGGGCCAATGTAATGGGAAAACGGTTCAAGCGCCCGAATGAAGATCACCCCAAA
Organism: Desulfomonilaceae bacterium; assembly: GCA_041662605.1. Taxonomy (NCBI): domain Bacteria; kingdom Pseudomonadati; phylum Thermodesulfobacteriota; class Desulfomonilia; order Desulfomonilales; family Desulfomonilaceae; species Desulfomonilaceae bacterium. The sequence continues at coordinate 12,726 of JBAZSD010000038.1, read as the reverse complement.
CACAGCGCCTGGAACTGAGCCAAGCCCTCCGACAATAATCATGCCAAGGTACCAGATAGACTCATGTAGGGTAAACGAGTCCACGTTTATGGCGCCCATCCAGAGCGCCCACAAGACTCCAGCAAGTCCTGCGTAAAGAGAGCAGATGAAAAAAGACAACAGTTTGTATCTAAAGATCTCGACACCCATGATTTCGGCCGCTAAATCGTTGTCTCGTATGGCAACGAACGCCCGGCCGATTTTTGAACGCTGTAAATTGCGGGTTAGAATAATGGAGGCTACAGCAAAAAACATCACAAGGTAGTAAACTCTGACTTGAGAATCAAAGCTGAAGCCAAGAATGCTCGGGGCCTTGATGGTCAAGGTCGAGGTTCCTCCTGTAAGATCAGGTCTCACATTTACAATGATCCAGGGGATTAGAAACTGGGCTGCCAAGGTGGCCATGGCGAGATAGAATCCTTTAATACGTAAGGAGGGCAGTCCAAATAGAAGCCCAACTAAGCCAGCGGCCAGTACAGAAACCGGAAGAGCTAACCAGAAGGAGAACCCCAAGTGGTTCATAAGCATCATAAGAGTGTAGGCCCCAACACCCATAAATGCGCCATGTCCCAGGGATATTTGGCCAGTCAGTCCAGTCAGAATATTCAGCCCCATGATACTGACGACCGATATTGCGATCAGGTTGACTGTGGTTATGCTGCCCGCTCCGAGTAGCTGCGGCAAAAAGAGCGAAGCAATTAAACCGACGATTGTGAGGACCTGCTGGGGCAAAGTTCTGACGATTGCAATGTCTTTTTCGTAAGTATCGTCCAATGTTCCACATGGGCGCCACATATCAGACCCTTTCTATTCGCTTGAGACCCATCAGACCTTCAGGTCTAATGAGGAGCACGGCCAACAGTAATATATAGGCTGATATTTCCCCCATTGTTGGGTCTATCAATCCGCCGACCATTGATTCGATGATTCCGACGGTGAGGCCCCCCAAAAGTGCTCCCGTCACTGATTCCAGCCCCCCAAAGATGACTGCGGGGAATGCCTTTAGCGCCAGCAGCGGTGTATAAGATGGCGCAAGGGCCAGTCTATACCCCATGAGCGAACCGGCCAGTGTTCCAAGAATGACTGCCAAGACCCAGGTCAATGCAAAGACTACGGTTATATTTATCCCGCAGGACATAGATAGTTCGTGATCTTGGGAAACCGCTCTCATTCTTAATCCCGTTTGGGTTTTTACAAAAAAATATGCCAGAGTGGCAAAAGCCACCACTGCAATACCAAAGGCCCACAGAAGCTCCGCAGACATGGCAACAGAACCGACTACAACAGTCTTACCGGGGAGGAGGTTTTTGGGGAAAGCCACGTCGTAGCCCGTCCATATCATGAGCATGATGCCTCTAAGAAGAACAGACAACGCGAGCGTAGCCATTATGATCGTCAGGAGAGGTTGACCTAAAAGGGGCCTTAGGACCAGACGCTCTACCAACAATCCGGTGACCACTGCCATCAACAGAGCGCCCACTAGCGCCAACCACAGAGGAAAATGAAACCAGACGACGAACGAATAACAAAAATATCCACCCAGTGCTAGCAGCTCTCCTACGGCAAAGTTAAATATTCTAGTGGATTTGTAGACAAGGACTATGCTGACCGCAATCAGGGCGTACACGCTTCCTGTCAGTAATCCTGTTACAAAAAATTGTGGAACCAGAGATATCAAACTGCGCCTCCTCTAGACAGACACAACCTTTATTTCGTTTTTCATCAGACCGGTTCTGCCATCACGATAAGTGATCTCTGACGTGACCTCGACTTCTCCAGCATCACCAAATATGGCGTCGATCATTGGCTTGAAGCGTGATTCCACAAAAATCCGCCGAAGTTTCCTCGTCCGTGTCATCTCCGCTTCGTCAGGATCAAATTCTTTGTGGAGATTGATAAACTTACGGATTTGAGAGTAATCCGGTAGAATCTTATTGACCTTTGCCACTTCTTTTCGAACAAGCTCTATGACATCAGGTTTTTGAGACAAGTCAACGAACGTGGTGTAAACGAGATGGTTTGATTCGGCCCACTGCCCAACATTGTTCAGATCAATGTTTATAAGTGCTCCGACAATGACTTGGCCCTTTCGAGCCACTACCAAAACATCCTTTATATACGGTGAAAATCTTAGTCTTACCTCGCAAAACTGCGGAGAAAATTTCTTTCCATCGGCCATTTCCAGCAGATCTTCCATTCTATCCATAACGATGAGATGACCATCGTTGTCGAAGTGGCCAAAATCTTCGGACTTGTACCAGCCGTCAACTAACTTTCTTTTGGTTTTTTCCTCCTCACCGTAGTAACCGGAGAACATGTTGGGAGTGCGGACCAGTATCTCACCTTCTTCAGAAATTTGGATATCTACTCCTGGTAGCGGTGGCCCACAGCTTTCCGGTTTGATGTCGTAATCCTTGTGGAGGGTCACAACTCCCACTTCGGAGCCCCCGTAGAGCTGTTTAATGTTTACTCCGATAGCGTGAAAATAACTGATCACGTCAGGGCTTATCGCTGCGCCAGCCGAGTAGCCTACTCGACTCTTGAGCAAGCCGATGTTGTCTCTCAACGACCTGAAAACGAGTCTTTCGGCAATAAATGACCAGAATGCCAACCAGATTCCGAGGCGCCCACCCCTCATAGTCACCGAGGCTTTGCGTCTACCAATCGTTAGCGCCAAATTGTAACAAACACGATTGAAAACGCCCGAATCCTGTATCTTCAACTGAATCGTACGAATCAAGTTTTCCCACAACCGGGGACCAAAGAAAACAACCTGAGGTCCGACCTCACGAATGTTTGCCTGCACGGTTTCAGGTTCCTCTGGAAAGTTGGCGCGTAGGCAGTAATAGAGCGAACACGCCACACCAAACAGTTGTTCGGCAATCCAGGCAATTGGTAGGAAAGACAGGTACTCCTCATTTTCCTGATAGCGATCCACCTCGTTTACAGCAGCAGCCATACCAATTAACGCTTTATGTGTTACCATCGCCGCTTTAGGTTTACCCGTGGTTCCTGAACTGTACAAAAAAACTGCAAGGTCGTTGCAATCGGTTGAAGCCACCATCTCCTCAAATCGGTCTGGGAGTTCTCTCGCATAAGCCTTGCCGGTGTCAATCATCTCCTCCATGCTGACAAGCAGTGAATCTGTGTAGCTCCAAAGACCTTTGGGATCCCAATAGATGATTTTCTGGAGTATTGGCACTTTCTCGATTATCTCCAATACCTTGTCGACTTGCTCTTGGTCCTGACAAACGATAAAACGCGATCCAGAATGTGATACGTAGTATTCAACTTCTGGGGGTGTACAATCAGCAAAGACTCCTACTACCACGGCTCTGGCTGACTGGGCGGCGAGTTCAAACCAATATACATGTGGCTTGTTCTCCCCCAAGATGGACACGCGATCACCCTTTTCCAAACCCATGGAGACGAAGGCAAGACACAAATGCTTCACAATGCTGTAATAGTCTTCCCATGAATAGCTCTGCCAGATGCCCATTGTCTTTTCTCTGGCCGCCGCCTGGTTGGAACCGTATTTAGATCGGTTTCTCAACAGAAGCTTTGGTAAGGTATCTTCATGTACCAGCCTTGACAGATTCACTTTGCACTCTCTCCTGACTGGCCCGATTTACCGAGGTATGCGCTAATCACTTTTTTGTTCCGTTTTATTTCTTGGGGGGACCCCTCGGCAATTTTGGTACCGAAATCTAGAACTACTACACGCTGTGAGATGTCCATGACCACTCCCATGTCGTGTTCAACAATTATTATGGGGATGTGTTTGAGTTCTTGAATGTCCAGAATGAATCTTGCCATATCCTCTTTCTCTTCGACATTCATCCCAGCCATTGGCTCATCCAAAAGCAGCAACTTAGGTTCAAGGGCCAAAGCTCTACCAAGATCAACCCTTTTTCTTAGCCCGTATGGAAGACTTTCTACTATTCTGTGCCGAGCCTCCGCCAGTTCTAATAGATCAATAATCTCCTCTACTATGCTCCGGTTTTCTATTTCCTGTTTGCGAGCTTTGCCAAAAAAGATTGATCCTGCAATGGGTCCATAGTTGATGAAGACGTGTCTGGCAGCCATTAGATTGTCCAAGGCCGTCAGCCCCATGTATAGCTCAATATTCTGAAAAGTCCTGGAAATTCCAAGCCTAGCACGGCGACTTGGTGAGACCCGACTGATCTCCAGACCATTAAACATGACTTGCCCATGTCCGGGATGATAGAAGCCACTGATACAATTCAACAAAGATGTCTTTCCGGCGCCATTTGGGCCTATTAATGCTAATATTTCTCCTTCTTTAGCCCGAAAGGAAACATCAATCAGGGCCATTACTGAGCCAAAACTGAGTGACAGTCCTTCAACTTCTAGTTTTATATTTCCGTCGGCTATCATAGAAAGAACCCTTCGACGTCCATTATTTAACTGGTCGGAAATAGAGAATGTCTAAAATGTTTCCTTCTCTTTGCTCTTTGAACACTATCTCCATATGCATTCCTATCTTCAGCTCTTCCGCCGTTGCCTCTCCGATGTAATGTATTAGGCCACCGTCGCTTCCGTTGAGTCTGACGATGCCAAGAATCCACGGCTTCTCAAGTCGTTTTCCATCCGTGGAAAAATAGCACTCGCCAAAGGTAGCGAGGATCCCCTTGGGTTCGACTTCTACCCATTCCATGTCATCGGTAAAACACTCCTCGCAAAAGATTCTTGGTGGAACAAGAACCCGACTACATTTCCTGCACCTCGTTCCCATAATTTTCATATTGTCCCTTAGGTCTCGGAAGAATCGTTCTCCGGCCTTTCCTGGGGACCAATTGTAACTAATTTGTATTTCACCTTTAATGGTCATCTCTGGCTTCTTCGACTTCATAGTTTTCTCCTAAAGGGATGGAATACGGCTTGATCAGGCTCTATTCCGGTAATCAGTCACGACCGACGACCATGACAGCGTTGTATTGATACATGCCGCCCCACGCATTGCAAACAGCGGTATTGACGTCTTTTGGGACTTGGCAACCCCCAGCCTGTCCTTTAATCTGAAGGTAACACCAACAGAGCCTGGACATCCCTGCACCGATAGGATTGCCTTCTCCCTGAAGACCTCCCGATGAATTCACCGGTAGTGTCCCTTCCTTAAGGGAAACTCCATCGTCAATCATCTTTCCAGCGCCCCCCTCTGGACACAAACCTAATGCCTCACAATGCTGCATCTCTTTGTAAGTGAATGGATCGTAAACCTCTGCATAATCTATCTCAGTTGATGGATTCGAAATCCCCGCCATTTCATAGGCTTGTTTAGCAGCAAGATAAGCATAATCGAGCCGTCCCAAGTCGTTGTTCCTCCGCCCCATGAACCACACGGAATCTGCTCCTCGACCTACTCCCCTGATCCAAACCGGGTCGTCTGTCAATTCTTTGGCGACATCTTCAGAAGCCAAAATCACTGCTCTGGCTCCGTCAGTGACGGGAGACGTGTCCAGAAGCTTGACTGGCCATGATAGGTAGGGTGACGCCAAGACTTCATTGACGGTCAACTTCAACGGTAGTTGAGCATACGGATTGAAGAGCGCATTACCACGGTTCTTAACTGACACCTTGGCCATTTGTCGTTCTGTCAAACCATAGCGGTGGAGGTAGGCTCTAGCTTCCAAGCCGCATTGAATGGGAACGTTTAAACCAATCGGCCTGACGAAGGCCTCGTCATAGACGGTGCTAAAGACAGCTTGTGCGGAAGCGTTCTCGCTCATTTTCTCGAAGCAGATCACCATGACGATGTCATGCAAACCACACGCCACATGGTTATATCCAAGTATCGGTGTGGAAACCGCTGTTGAACCGCTGGTACTGTTCCGCATTGTAGGCTTCCACAGGCCAGTAGAAGCATCGATCGCAGTTTTGTCTGAATTGTTAATGCCGCAGAACGCATCCACGGCTGATCCGAAAACTACGGAGTCGATGTTCTCCTTTTGCAGGTGAGCATTCTCCAAGGCATTCCTGGCTACATCAAAAACCATTTCTTCAACTGTTTCCATCTTCCGAAAGTCGAATTTCTGCATGCCTACGCCGACAAGTGCCACTCTTCTGGCCATTTTCCTCTCCCCTTTCAAAAAGCCGTGGACTCATACCATGTTCCCGCGCACCCGTAGCTTACCATTTGCCCAGAATGGCTACACCTGCAGTGGCGGTGGGAATGCCGCCCCAGCTATGAGCGAGGCCTATTTCCGCTCTTGGGTTTCTAAATCCATTGTTATGGCAGCGCAGTTGACTGACGACTTGGGCGACTCGAATCAATCCCGATGTTCCAACGGCGTTACCGCGGCCCAAAAGGCCTCCTGAAGCATTTACCGGCAACGCACCAGTTTTGTCGAAGAGACCTTCGTCCAAACATGAGCCGGCGCTGTGCGCCTCGCAGAATCCGAGGGCTTCACAGTGCATCAATTCTCGGTGTGCGTACCAATCGCTAACTTCGGCAAAATCTATTTCTCGTTTGGGGCGTCGGATTCCCGCCATGTGATAAGCTTGAGAGGCTGCCCATTTGGTCTCTTTAGCCGTACCGTGTTCAGTTGACGCAACGAAGGATTTACCTGAACACCATCCGATACCACGAATTAAAACAGGCTCTTGGTTCAGGGTCCGAGCCATCTTTTCTGAGACAAGTACAAGAGCGCACGCTGCATCGGATTCCTTCGCCGTAGTGAGTCGACGAATCGGCCAGGATAGCAGATCAGATTTCAGGATTTCTTCGGGACTCGGCGCCGACACATTTGCGTGCTGAATGACGTTACCGATGTTTTTAGCCGCGACTCTCGCCAATTGTTTTTCCGTCAAACCTGATCTGTTCAAGTATGCTCTGGCATCCATTGCAGCCAAGACGCTTTCTAGAATTCCTGGATTTGGAACCGAGTTACAGACCGGTCGAGAGAAAATCGGCTCCATAGTTGCAGCTATGAGTTTTTGATAACCAACCCCATCGGGATCGCGTTCAGATGCCTTTTGAACTGAGGCCACAACTGTCACTTGCCCTGGGTCTGTCATGACCTCCATATATCCAGCAAAAAGGCTGTATATACCGTCCTCCCCAAGACGTAAATCACAGGGTTTCATCACCCCCCCGATGGAATCTAGGGTATACTGGTTAGAGAGACTTCTACCCTCAAGAAAATCAAAGGTGGCTGTTATTGCGCCTCCGATATCTTTTCTTTCAAGCCCAGCATCGTCGAGGGCCCTTCGGGTAGCGTAGAACAGGAGATCTTTGTGGCTCATTTCGGAAGTGTTTTCATTCGATTCCACTATTCCGATACCCGCTATGCAAACTCGATTAGTCATTTGGTCTCCCGAATCCTGGCTTATACTTGATTACCAACAGTTAAGGGTCCTCGTGCCATCAGAATATCCCATTGGCCTTCCATGACAACCTCGTCACGGTGATTGATTACCTTCAGCCAAAACGATACCAAGCCCCGGTCAGTTCGTTGAGTCTCTCTTTTTTCGCTCACTGACAACTCGACATGTACTGTGTCGTTTATGAAAATAGGTTTCCTGAAACTCCAATTCCGAATGCCCTTGAAGGCCACAGTGGTTCCCTCTATTAGGCCAGATCTATTAACGCATCCGGACGCGATGGCCATCCCACACATGCCGTGCGCTACTCGTTGACCGAAAGGTGTTCGAGATGCGAATTCAATGTCCGTATGAAGTTGGTTGAAGTCGCCTGAAACCCCGCAAAAATTTACGACATCGGCCTCTGTGACTGTTCTACTCACAGTGGAAAATACGTCTCCGATTTCTAGTTGATCAAAGAATTTTCCTGGAATCCACGATTTCATGATTTTATCGCATCCTTGATTGGCGTGTGGATTCATCGAACAGAGGGGAAGCGGCACATTTTTCGCAAACCGTTGGTCCGACAAATCTCGGCTTTTATTTGAAACCTTAAGTTCTAGTATAGAATTGCAAGTAATCTATATTCCCTACACCGTTAACGGACGGGTCGTTAATCGATTGGTTTGAAGTAATCTATATCGAGAATGTGTCCTTCCGGGTTCTCCTTCCACACGGCTTTGACTCTGCCCCCGATTCTGACCTTTTTGGCCACTGTCTCTACATCACCGAGTTCCACTCCTCCCACGAAGTGTGGAAGGCCTACGTCCGCTCCATCAAGATTGATGATACCCAAAATGTAAGGAGGCTCTTTCGGCTGACCTTCATAGGCGAAGCCGATGAGAACCCAGGTTCTAATCGTACCCTCATCCGAAACCTGGACCCAATTTGTCGTCTCTCTAAAACACTCTGAGCAGAAACTGCGAGCTGGAACCAGTACCCTATTGCACTTTTCACATCGAGTTCCCATAATCCGTTTGTTTTTGAATTCCTCATAGAAACGGGTAGTGGTTGGTCCCATGGACCAGTTGTATGGTAGTGAGACGTAGCCTTTTAGAATTCTAGATTGCGCCGCCATTGCTTTCCCCTTTAGCCTAGAGTTGACTAGATATGATCATTACGCCGTTGAACTGGTCCAGGCCACCCATAGCATGCGCTAGTCCGGTCTTGGCACCTGGTATTTGCCGATTGCCAGCTTTTTCCGTTAAATGAAGCACGACTTCTGATACCCTCTGAAGGCCCGTGGCTCCTATGGGGTTTGTGCAAAGGGTACCACCTGAAGGATCGCATTGGAGGTCGCCTCCCCTCATTACCACTCCTTGTTCGACCAGATCACATCCGTGACCAAAATCGCAGAATCCGAAACACTCGTAAAAGAGCATTTCCTGAAACGTAAAAGGGTTATAGATCTCAGCCAAATCCAGATCTTTTCTGGGATTAGTAATTCCCGCCTGACTATATGCTGACTTGGCTGCATTGATGGCCGATTGCCAGACCACTTTGTCGCCTTCACCGAAAAACGCTTGCTCACCACAATAACCTATCCCTTTGATCCAAGCCTTGGGGCCCGCCAATGTCTTAGCCTTTCGCTCAGAAGCCATGATGACTGCACATGCTCCATCGGAAGCTGGACACACATCAAGAAGTCTGACCGGATAGGCGATTACCCGAGAGTTTAGAACGTCGTCGACGGTGATCTTGATTCTGATATGGGCGTAAGGATTTAGAAGAGCGTCATCATGATTGCGCACAGACAATTGCGCAGCCGCCATTCTCACCCTTTTTTCTTCTATGCCGTATCTGTGGGCCCACTCATTACTTTGAAGCGAGAAAATGCCGGGGGCGCCTGCAAGAAATGGCCTTTGAAAGAAAGGATCAGCAACTGTGGCCATTGTGCCCTGCGGGTCTCCTTCGTACATCTTTTCGGCGCCTACTACAAGCACCAGATCAAACATTCCGGAAGCAACGTGGTAGAAACCGGTATGCGCCAAGGAAATCCCGGTCGATCCACAGGTCGCGGTCCTTATCAGGGGTTTGCCACTGGCTCCCATGGCATCGGCCCAGTAGAGGTGAGGATTATTCACACCCTCCATAGCTGGAGGCATGGATCCCGCTACTACCGCCTCAATATCGTCTGGAACTAACCCAGCGTCATCGAACGCTCTGCTAACGGCCTCATAAACAAGTTCAGGATACGATACATCCGTTCTCTTCCCGCATTCCGTCTGACCAGTCCCAACAATAGCCACCGCTTGAGCCATGGGATTGTCTCCTTAATTTCCAAGAATTACGACTGAATGTGATTGTCCCCCGAGACCATTCACGCTGTGCGCAAGCGCCTTTTCAGCCCTAGGCACCTGATGATCGCCCGCTTCACCCCGGAGTTGAAGACATGCTTCACCCACACGGATTAGACCGCGAGCAACAAAAGGATTTGCTCCGAATAGCCCCCCAGATGGATTAACCGGAAGGCGTCCATCTAAGGCTGTTACTCCTTGCTCGACTAGCCGAAAACCGTTTCCCACATCACACAATCCCAGCTGCTCCATCCACATGATCTCGTGAAAAGACGTAACATCCGAGAGTTCTACGACATCTATTTCCTTGGATGGATTTTTTATGCCGGCTCTGCTATAGGCCATTGCCGCTGCCTTGGTTAGAGCCCCATTTAAAAGATCCCGATCACCGATGTAGGTGTGGTCCACACTCCACCCAACGCCATGAATAAAAACTGGTTTATCTGTTAATTGCCTTGCGGTATGCTCATCTGCCAGCAGCAGAGCACAGGCTCCGTCGCTTGTGCCGGGCACATCCATGCAGCGAAGCGGAGCAGCCATCATCGATGAAGAAAGTATTTCCCCAATTGAGAACTTGCCGCCGCGGTGGGAATACGGATTCCTCTCTGAGTTAGACATGTTCTTGACTACAACTCGAGCTATCTGCTCCTCACTTGGACCATGCTGATTCAAGTACATTCTGGCTTGGAGAGCTTCGACCGCAACAGTGTTCAGACCTACCGGCCTATGAAAAAAGGGGTCCGCTGCAAGATTGGTTAAAGTATGTTCGGACGGACATTCCGAACACTTCGTCACTCCTACCACTAGAGCTGTTCTGTGATGACCGGACAGAATCCTCATCATTCCATAAATTAGGGCAAAAACTGAGTCCTCAGTCACCTTTGAACCACTCTTGAGATTGCCTCCCGCAGCGTCATAATAATAGCTGTTCGAACAACTGATTCCCTGCCAATAGTCTGCGGAAGAAGAAACCATTGTTCCGATTTCGGATCGGTCCATTTCTACTCGGTCAAGTAGTTTTCTGACCACACCGAAGGTCAGCTCCCGAACATTCTCTTCAAGCGCCTCACCGTGCTTAGTCTGTACAAAATCGACAATTGCCACTCTTTGTGTCATCTGATCTCTCACTTTGATAGATGGCCTGATTTGTAGCCTGCTTTTGCCATTGACAGGGTTATCGAAAGCAAATTTTGTGCCGAGTGGTTTGGGAATAGAAAATTCTATTGATGTGATTTGACATAAGCGTTGGCTTCATAGGCTAACTGCCTAATATCAAATAGTCTTAATCTAAGATCTTGATTCGGTTCCTATTAGGTCGAAACAAATGAAAACTGAAAATATTGGATGTTACCGATTGGCTCTGGTCGATTTATACATGCCCAAAAGTGGACATGTATAATTATTAGACATGAATTGTACAAAGGATGGTTTCAAGCAAAGACTATTGCAAAATCTCGGCAAATATCAACTCACTGAACATACAGGTTAAGTTCAGATAGGGTTTGCCATGTGGCTATTGGCGAATTTTTGTTAGTTAGATTTTGTGAAAAAGGATCATTGTTAGAGGTGCTAATGGTTTGTGTCAATACCGTATTTTTTTAGTTTGTTGTATAGGGTGGCGCGACTCATCTTTAGCATAATGGCCGCTTGACGCTTATTCGAATTGGATACTTCGATTGCGTGTTGGATCACGGCTTTTTCATTTGAGGCTATATCTTCAAACTCAAACACACGTAGGTTTGAGACAACCGGTTTCCCCTGTTGAGCCATCATAATCTTTTCCCTGAATCTAGGAGGCAGCGATGCCTCGTCGATTAGTGCGCCTGTGTTGAGGTTCATTGCTCCTTCTAAAACGTTTCTCAATTCTCTGACATTCCCTGGCCACGCGTAACTCGTAAAAAGATCTAGAACTTGTTCGGTCACACCCGTCACTTTACTGTTAATGCATTCGCTGATGTTCGAGATAAAAAATTCTGTCAAGAGCCTTATGTCTTCTGTTCGATCTCGTAACGATGGAGTTTGTATATTCACGACATCTAATCGATAATACAAATCCTCCCTGAATTGACCGCACTGGACCATTTCCCATAAATCCCGATTAGTAGCAGAAATGATCCTAACGTCCAATTCGTATGTATGCGTTCCCCCAACTCTCACAAATTCTCTTTCCTGGATGACTCTAAGAAGCTTTGCCTGCATTCCCATAGACATATCTGCGGCTTCATCCAGAAAAATGGTTCCGTTTTGACTTAACTCGAATTTTCCTGGCTTACCCCCCTTTCTAGCTCCCGTAAAGGAACCGAACTCATAGCCAAAGAGTTCCGATTCAAGCAAGTTCTCTGGTATGCCAGAGCAGTTTATTGCTACAAAGGGACCTTGTCTGCGTAGGCCGGCCATGTGAATGCCTTGAGCGAAAAGCTCCTTGCCGGTTCCCGATTCCCCTGTGATTAGGACGTTCGAATCTCCCTGAGCCGCCTGCAACGCTCTTTTTTTTGCAAGCAAAATAGCTTTTGATGTACCTAAAACATCTTCGAATGTGAATTTACAATTTCTGACTTTCTTGGGGGCGTCCTGCGGTCCATTTCTACTATCAAGTTTCACGATCCTAGAAATAAAACTAGTGGCTTCCTGGATATTAGCAAATATGCTCTTGCATACAGCTCCTTTCAACACTTCGTCCTTTATCAGAGGCGTCACAACTACTGGTACAGATTTTTTATTACGCCTGGATATCTCGGCAAGTTCCATAATTCCGGTATGGGCAACTTTTTTCAGAAGGCATTTTGGATTGAGTGTGGTGATGTCCTTCCCAATAGCTTCCTCTCGATCAACCCCCAAATTAAGGGCTGATTTTCTTGTCAAATAAAAAAGCCGTCCGCTAGTAAACCCTCAGTTATGGGTTCAGGACAAAGAGAGGCATTTTTTTCTCGCGATTTGTAGAGAGATAGATTACACGCTTGAGTCATCTTGACGGTCCTCATTGGATGAGGTCTGAAGTGATGGCCCT
>JBAZSD010000037.1 GCA_041662605.1 Desulfomonilaceae bacterium | reverse complement strand
AAACAGAAAAATTGTGAGCTAAACCCACAAAATTTGACTGACTGATTATTTTGACCTATAAAATTGCCATAAAAGGCTTGATGGACCCTGAAAACACTAATTCCTAGGGGAGTTTTGCAAAAGGCTCTTATAATTAATCAAAGCAAAAGCCAATTTTCAAAAAAGGAAGTACAACTTACTTAACTCGCGACCAAAGCTGATCGATCCCATTTTTGACCGGAGAACGGGTGACCATAAAATCATCTTTTACGCCATAAACGAAGAGTTCGAGTCGGATAGTTCCATTCAATGTTATAGCCATATGATGATTTTCATAAATCCATACGCCATCAATCCCTGACGGGTTCTGTCCGTCAAAAATTCTACACGTCCCATCTTTTCTTAAAGTCATAAGAGTGCGGAACTCCGATAGAGCGCCTTTCCCTAATTTTTCCGCCAAAGGGTTTACTTCGGGTAGTTTTTCCCAAGTTCCAAGTAAAGTTACGGGATCTACGGAGTGTTGAAAAATTTGTTCCGGGGTAATTCCAACGGCCGGACATTGAACAGCTCCGAAGCAGCAAATAAGGCAAAAAGCCCAAAAAAAAATGAAAACAGTTCTCAAGTTTGGACGGGATTGTGGTGACATGGCCGGTCCTAAGAATTCAATTAGAATGTAGAAAAGATCTTCGATCCGCGCTCTAAGTTGTCTGGCGGTTCCTGCAATGAAAGCTATGTGGCCCGCCAAATTTCGGGTGCAGTCTCGATCAATAATGACGAGAGGTCAAGTAGTGAATGCCAGGCGATATCATTGGATCAACACAGTACTACTATAAACACAATAATAATTGATTGATTACAGCTTATTATAATCACAAACTCTTCTGGTTTGTAGACGTATTTTTAAACCTGTAACGTCACAATAAATATAAATAACACAACACATTAACTTCAAACAATAAAAACTATTTCATAATAAAAAATATAACATTGCAAGATCAAATATTTTACTTGACAAGATAAATTCACCATGATAGCTCAGCCCACCAGGATTGAGACGGGAACAATCCCTTAAAGTAATTTGTAAGCTTACACACCTATGATGTGTAGAGACCTATCCGAAAAAAGGAGGGTATAATGGTCAAGAGAGTTTTTGGAGTCATTACCTGTTTTGTTATATTAACTATGGCGTGCTTAGCCATGGCCGGAGGAGCGGTAGCGCCAGCGCCTGTAGCCCCTTGTGGTCCGGCCCCTTGTGGTCCGGCAATGGGTAACCCATGCGCCTATTGGGGTGACGCCCCATTCCCAGGACTATGTGGAGGAGTAGTCGCCTTGCCGTTCCTGGTTGTGGGTAGCCTCCTCGGTGGATCATCAATGGGACCTGGACCTGCTGCCCCTGTTGGAGTCCCAGCCCCGTATGGCCCACGGCCTTATTATGCGCCTAGAGCAGCCCCTATGGCCGCCTGTGGTCCCCCCCCCGCTCCGTGCGGTCCTGCTGGGTATCCAGCGGCTCCGGGATTGTTCAGCGGTGGCTTGCCTTGTTTGGAACTATGTTCCAGTATATTCGGAAGTTTCACCGGCGCCGCCGGCTTAAGCATGTATTAGGAAATAATTATTCAATGAGTTTGAAAAGATCATTGGACTTATAGAATCTTAGTAAAGCTAAACGTGAAAAAAACTGACGCAGAAAACGTACAAAATCCTTCCATTCCTTTTGGGGACGAAAGTCCCCAATTTTTTTGTTTTCAGTCCTGAAGTTTAACACCCCCCAAGGATATTCACAGAAAACAGCGGCTGCCCTAAGGCGGCCTGAATAATTGACTTCCACTATTGACGGGCGACCTCAGTAGCGGAACTAGATTGAATCTAAATACGTTTTTCTATCTGTGACGGCCCTTTCGTACAGAAGAAGGTACTCTTTGGCGGAACGATTCCACGAGAAATCATTATTCATCCCTCTTATCATAAGCCTTATCCATGCCTCAGGATCATCTCGGTACATTCTTAGGGCTTTGACAAACGCCTTTTCCAGTTCTAAGGGATTGGCGGGATGGAATTTAAAACCTGTTCCAGTGTCATTCTGAACGTCAACTTCCTCAACAGTGTCAGTTAACCCCCCAGTTGCCGTGACAATTGGCACAGCCCCATATTTCAAGGCATAAAGCTGATTTAATCCACACGGCTCATACCTCGAAGGAACGAGCAACATGTCCGCTCCAGCAAAAATTTTGTGGGCTAAATCGTAGTCATATCTCAGAAACGCGCCTACATGACGGGGAAACTTTTCTTCAAGTTCTCTAAAAATTGTTTGGTATCTGATTTCACCAGTTCCGAGTACAACCATCTGAACATCGTTACGCATAAAAGTGTCGAAAGCGTCGGCGACGACATCAACGCCCTTTTGACTCGACAAACGACTTACCATGGCTATCAAAGGTCGGTCAGGATCCAGCGGCAAATTGGCAAGTTTTTGAAGCTCAATCTTGCACTGGGATTTACCTCGAAGATCGTGAAAAGAATAAGGGCTCATTAAACATGGGTCGGTTTGAGGATTCCAGATTGAATAGTCAACACCGTTAAGAATGCCCCAAAGCCGGTCCTGTTTTTCTTGAAGAATTCCTTCAAGCCCGAACCCAAACTCGGGAGTCAGGATTTCATTTCGATAACCAGGGGAAACCGTATTAACTTCATCGGCAAAGACGATCCCACTCTTCAAGAAATTCAGTTTGCCGTGAAATTCCATATGTTTAGGAGTAAAAAATTCCCAACCGACTCCAACAAGCGGCATATCAAGATGCCAGAATATTCCCTGGTAGCCTAGATTGTGGATGGTCATCACTACAGCGCTGTCCCTAAACAAGGGTTCTCCCGCGTACAGTGTTCTCAGATACACTGCGGTCAAAGCAGCTTGCCAATCATGGGAATGGAAAATGTCATAATGTTCGCCAACCTGAAGAGCCAATTCAAGAGCTGCGCGTGTCAGAAAAACGAACCTTTCAGCGTTATCTTCGTAATCACCTTCAGGCGTGCCGTATAGATAATCTCGGTCATAATAGTCGTCGCATTCGAGGAAAAAATAACGCGCGCCATTTTTTCCAATGTGTCGCCAAAGACCGGCCCTAACATTTTTTGCGTTTAAAGTAATTTCTAAGGTGACATCCAGTTTTGTAATATCAAAATTCTCGTCATTTATGCCTCTATATTTCGGCATCAGGACATCAACTTCGACTCCTAAGGACGCCAACTCGACCGGAAGAGCCGACAACACTTCTCCAAGTCCGCCGGTTTGAGCAAATGGAGTGACCTCCGGAGTGACCATAAGGACTCGCACTTGAAAAATCCTCCCTACAACAGCTCAGGAAATGGGATTTCCCTGAAAATAATCCTACAAATCCCAATCGTTTGAAACAAGACGTTCCGCTAGTCTTTTTCTAATCATACAGTATCAGTGAACTTTTTTACAGAGGGATTTAGGGTTTCAAAATCCAACGTTATACATAAGGGTTAGTCGGATTTTTTTTAAAGTGAGCAATAAGTCCTCCATCCTCAACTAATTGTTTCATGAAGACTGGAATAGAAGCTACCTTAAATATTGCTCCCGAGCTTAAATTTGTTATTAGACCTTCGTCTGGATCTATTTCTACAATTTCTCCCTCTTTAATTCCGACAGAGGCCTCAGAGCTTTCAAAAATTAATAAACCCATATTAAAAGCGTTCCTGAAAAAAATACGCGCAAAACTCGCGGCGATCACGCAAGCGATTCCAGCTCCTTTTAAAGCCACAGGAGCGTGTTCACGAGAGGAGCCACAGCCAAAATTTTTTCCGGCTACTATAATGTCTCCCGGAGTCACCTTTGAGGGAAAGTCCGGGTCAGCATCCTCCATCACGTGTTCCGCCAGTTTGATTGGATCCGTAATATTAAGATACCTGGCTGGGATAATTTCATCCGTATTAACATCGTCTCCAAACTTCCAAACTTTTCCCTTAAATGTCATTAGTCCTCCATCAAGCTACTCGCTCGGTTCACGAACATTTATAAATATTCCGATCAATGATAATTGTGCATGATTCTGAATTTAAGCACATGATCGACTTTTTGTGGCATTATTATAAATTCTTTGCAAGCTGCATTTGGCTGAGGAGATCTATTGGATGAGCATTTTTCAAGGCGGAGGGATTAGCCTACAGATTGTTCAGGGAATGCCCCTGACGGCCTTGATCAGGATACTTGCAGGAAATCAATTTCGAGTGGATTCCGAGTATCTGGGGAGGCTAGCGTACCTGATAGGAATTGGCGTTTTGAATTCAATTCTAGGTTCCTGTGAACGTTTTTTTGACGGTAAGGAAATTAATGGAATAGAGTTAAAAAAAGCGCCTTTGTTCGTACTTGGGCATTGGAGGAGTGGAACTACGCACTTACACAACCTGTTAAGTCTGGACCCGAAATTTTCCAGCCCCAATGTCTATCAATGTCTTTTCCCAAATCATTTCGTTTATTCTCAGGTAGGTTCTGTGGCTATGAATTTGTTAGCGCCACGTAAGCGGCCGATGGACAATCTGTCTTTGTCCTGGAATGCGCCTCACGAAGATGAGTTCGCTTTGGCGGCCTTATCTCTGGTATCTCCATATTTAAGAGTCATTTTTCCAGTTACAGGACAAGAATGGCATACTGGTCTTGATTTGGACAAAATTCCAGAGCAATGGAAACAGAGATGGAAAGATTCGTTTCTTTTTTTTCTGAAGAAGCTGGAGCTTTCAGAAGGAGGAAGACCACTCCTGAAATCACCACCCCATACCGCCAGAATAAAACACCTTTTGGATATTTTCCCAGAGGCTCAATTCGTTCACATTGTAAGAAATCCATATAGAGTATATTTATCTACCCTAAATCTATGGGAGAAATCTTTCGCCAAAGCAAGACTCCAGGAACCTTCCAAGAAGTTTGTGAAAGACCAGATTCTTGATTGGTATGTTGAGATGTTTGAATTATTCGAACGCGATAGAAAGCTCATTCCTGACGGCGCTCTCCATGAACTCAAATACGAGGAACTCGAAGAGGCGCCTCTGCGAGAGCTTGAAAAAATCTATTCAACCTTGAATTTGCCTGATTTCCATGATTTTTGCGAACAAGCCGCCGCATATCTTCAGAGGATAAAATCGTATAAGAAAAACGTTTTCAGCCTAGATAACGAATCCAAAACCCTGGTGAACTCAAGGTGGCGAAAAACCTTTGAGAAATATGGATATGAAATCGTTGGATAATGAAGAAAACATTACCCCAATGATGCGCCAGTACATGTCGCAAAAGAAAAGGAATCCAGATGCCTTGCTTCTTTTTCGAATGGGCGATTTTTATGAAATGTTCTTTGAAGACGCCAGAAAGGCCTCTAGGACTCTTAACATAGCCTTAACAAGTCGGGACAAGAACAAAGAGAACGGCATTCCGATGTGCGGTTTTCCTCACCATTCCTCTTCGGCCTATATTTCCAAACTGTTGGCTGCTGGTGAACGAGTTGCGATCTGCGATCAGGTTGAAAATCCAAAGTTAGCCAAAGGACTTGTTAAACGGGAAGTTACAAGGATCGTGACTCCGGGTCTAATAGATGATCCCGATGCGCTAACCTCAAGCGAGAATCATTTCATTGCTTCGGTATCGGAAATCAAGGGGAAAATAGGTCTTGCCTCACTGGATCTAAGCACTGGAGAGTTTTCAGCGACGATCACCGCAAATTTAGCGCTTGCGGCTCAAGAACTGAGGCGCATAAATCCCAAAGAAACGCTTATCAAGAATGATCTTCCTTCCACTGACCCTATAAATCAGGTTCTGCCGGAAGACTTCTACACCCACGAATTGGAGAGCTGGTTTTTTGACCCTCAGACCAGTGAAACTTTTTTGAGAGATTATTACGGTGTCCAAAACCTGAAAGGCTTTGGTCTTGATGATCAAAAAGCGCTGGTCTCTGTGACCGGAGCTTTAATCCAATACGTAAGCGGAACAAGATCTGACAAACCAACGCACATCAAGACCCCACGAGTGTACCATCTCGACTCTTTTATGGTTCTTGATCAATCCAGCATGAGAAATTTGGAAATTTTCAAGAACCTTAGAGACGGATCTTCCAACGGATCACTCATAAGTGTCTTGGACAAAACCCGAACACCGATGGGGGCTCGCCTCTTAAGAAAGTGGCTTTCTTATCCTCTTATGGATGTCCTTGAAATCAACAAGAGATTAAATCTTATTAAGAATCTTTTGGAAGACCATGCTCTGCGCCGAGAGATCCGTGACATTTTGACTGATTTTGGTGACTTGGAACGGCTCGCCGGAAAAATTTCATTGAAAACAGCCAGCCCGAGAGATCTCGTACAGTTAAGGGTTTCTTCAGAAAGCATTCCCGCAATCATAGAACGCCTAAAAGCCCTTGAGGCTCCTTACGCAATGGAGTTAACCGAGATCGATGATTTGTCCTATGTTGCGCACGCCATACGAGCGGTCATCGTTGACAGCCCGCCTGCAAGCGTAAAGGACGGGGGAGTGGTTCGCGAAGGATACAATGAGGAACTGGATGAACTCAGAGAGATGGGGAAATCTGGAAGGACATGGATAGCGGGGATAGAGTCGAGGGAAAAACAGGCGACCAACATTCAGAATCTGAAAGTGGGATTCAACAAGGTCTTCGGATATTTTATTGAAGTTACCAGGAGCCAGTTAGACAAAGTTCCTCCGAACTATATTCGCAAACAAACCCTCGTAGGTTCTGAACGATATATCACTGAAGAGCTAAAAGAATATGAGTTAAAGGTCTTAAACGCTCAGGACAGAATTCTGGAGATAGAGGAAGAAATTTTCTTGCAGCTTAGGAACAAGTTGCAGGAAATAATTGATAGAATCCAGAAAACGGCAGAAGGAATCGCAACCATCGATGTAATTGGCTCCCTAGCCGAATTGGCCGCCGTACAAAACTACGTTCAGCCTGATGTTACAGACAGTGATGTTATAAGAATAGTCGACGGGCGTCATCCTGTTGTAGAAGCTTTTGTTTCGAGTGAGAGCTACGTCCCTAATGACACTCTCCTTGATAGAACAGCCAATCAAATACTTATTATCACAGGCCCAAATATGGCGGGCAAATCCACCTATATGAGACAGACAGCGCTCATAGTGCTGCTGGCCCAAATAGGGAGTTTTGTGCCTGCCAAACAAGCTTCCATAGGGATAGTGGACAGGATTTTCACCAGGATCGGCGCGTCTGATTACCTCTCGTTTGGTCAGTCGACATTCATGGTAGAAATGACAGAAACAGCCGAGATCTTGAATAGCGCCTCAAACCGGTCATTGGCTCTATTGGATGAGGTTGGGAGAGGCACCAGCACATTTGATGGGCTGGCTATAGCATGGGCCGTCACAGAGTTCCTGCATGACATGACCGGAGATGGTGGACCGCGCACATTGTTTGCCACCCACTACCATGAACTGGTTGATGTGGCTCTCGTTAAGGAAAGGATAAAGAATTATAATTTTGAAGTTAGAGAATGGAATGACAAAATAGTTTTTCTGCGGAAAATAAAGCCTGGAGGATCTAGCCGGTCCTATGGTCTTCAGGTCGCTAAGCTTGCGGGTATTCCAGAACTGGTAATCCAGAGGGCTACCGAAATACTGGGCAATCTTGAAAAGGAAGAAATTGATCCGAGGGGAAAGCCAAGGATTTCTAGGACCAAAGTGTCACGATCTAAGGCCTTACCGCAACCAGGACAAATAGAACTTTTCTCTTCGCCTGCCGAAGAGCTTATTAGACAAATAAGGACGATGGATGTCGACAATATGAGTCCTGTTCAAGCCCTCAACCTTCTATGGGAACTGAAAAGCAAGTATTCAAACGAGTAAATGAAGGGGCTTCGACGGATTTCATTTTACAGGCGCGAGTTAGGGATGAAATTGAGGTAATGTTAGTTTATTAGGTTCAGGATGATCAGAATTCCTCTAAGGACTTACATCAGTCACTTCTATAATCGATAGGGTTAGACAATCATGTTTCTAGAAGACTTAGCGACAGTATCATTAAGGCAGATATACAGAAACAGAAGACGTTACAAGAGTGTCATCATAGGAATTTCGGTAGGAATTGCAGGAATAATCGTGGTTCTTACTATGGGTGATTCAGTAGAGCAGAATCTTGGTCAGAATCTGGAATTACTAGGAAGCGCAACGATAGTAAAGGCAAGTTTTGACTTCACGAAAAGCAAAAGGAAGCACGGGGGACAATATTTTCCTAAAGATATTGAAGACATAAAAAAGCTTCCTGGTGTCAAATCAGTTTCTCCTGCGGTGCTTAGTTTCCCAACATTTTCGTATAAGCTAAACAAGATGGGAGGTCGACTGATGGGCGTGGAGGAGAATTTTTTCGACACAATCCATATCCCTATGGCCAGGGGGAGAATAATCGATTCGGATGATGTCGCGTGGTTTAGCAGTGTATGTGTAGTTGGTGACGAGATAGTCCGGACTCTTTTTCCAGACGATGAGGACCCGCTAGGAAAGAGGATTTCTATAGGTGGCCACTTGTTTAGAATCATAGGAATTATAGGCGGTGTTGAGGACCCTTCATTCCTGAACACCGTTATAATTCCTATTTCTGTGGCTCGGTCACGGTTCGCGGATATGTATGATGTGAGAAATATTTATGTTCGGGCGATAAATTGGGATGTTGTGTCTCAACTCCATAAAGATTTGTACAAACTTCTTAAAGCCAATCAACCGGGCTATGCTGAATCGATGGATGTCAGATCTTTTCCTGAGCGCATCAAGACCATTCAGCACGCCGTATTACTGGTTAAGGTCTTTTTATATTCTTCGTTAATGGTAACCGTGGTGCTCGGTGGGATCGGAATCATGAATGTCATGCTGTCCGCCGTGAGAGAGCGGACAAAAGAAATCGGGCTCCGCAAATCAGTTGGAGCTACTGAAAAAATGATTTTGTCCCAGTTTATTTTTGAATCTATCTCTATAAGTTTGACTGGGGCTCTGTTGGGAATATTGTTGGGATTTGTTTCCGTTCAAATTCTTAAAGGAGTATTCCAGACTTCTCCAGCCTACGGGGTATTTGCCTTGAGTGTGTTGGGAGGAGTGCTTTTCGGTGTTAGGCTCGGAATCGCCTCGGGGATTCTTCCAGCAATAAAGGCCAGTCGGCTTGACCCGGCAGAATCAATGCGTTTCGAATAGCAGTGGTTGAGACCCTCTCTCAAGTTTCGTAGAACGATTGAGCGAGGGTCTCAGCAACATTAAGCCAAAGATGAGGCCACTAGCTCGGTAACATCCAGGACCTTTATCTTGCCTTTCTTTTCTTTACGTGCCTTTGCCGCAGCCTGGTTGAACGTGCCTTTGCATGACGGACATGCGGACACAATGGCGTCGGCTCCGAGATCTATGGCCGAGATAAGCCTCTTGTAGCCGATATCCGAAGCCAAATGATTGTCAAAGCCTTTAAGCCCACCACCACCACCGCAGCATTTTGCCAAAGCGCGGTTCAGGGGAAATTCGAGAAGCTCTATGCCGGGGATAGCCTTCAGAACATTTCTGGGAGGTTCATAGACGCCCATGTGCCTACCCATGTCACATGGGTCATGATAAACGACCCTCAAAGGTTTGACGTCACCCTTAAACTTCAGTCGATTATCCGCTATCAACTTTTCGATCATTTCGACAGCATGAATTATCGAATATCCATTAAGAGCGCCATAATCGCCGTAAATATCTCTGAAAGTTTTAAGACAGCCAGCGCAGGTGGTAAGTATTTCTTTTGGCTTATATTTCGAAACAGTCTCCGTATAAACTCTCATGGCCTCCTTGAACGTTGGTGTATCGCCAACCAGGTACGCCAGATAGCCACAACAGCTTTCCTCTTCTCCAAGGGCCCCGTAATTTACTCCAGCCTTTTCCAAAATTTCGATGATCGCAGGGATAATTTTGATGTCCTGAAAACTCGTGACGCAACCCATGTGAAGAAGAACTTCTGTTTCACCGGGAACAGCTTTTCTAAAATTTGACGGATAACTGTCCGCCCTTTTTTCTTTGGGAGCCAAGAGGGGGTTCAATGAGTCTATCATTGAAGAAAGAGCCGGTTTAAATGATTCCGGCAAAAATCCTTGCTCAGCCAAGCGCTCGCGGGCGCTCCGGATTATATCTGAAACTTTTACCTGCGCAGGACAGACTGACTTGCAATTGAGGCAAAGCATGCACTGATAAAGTCTATTGGCCAGTTCTGCCGACGGCTCTATCTTTCCTGTCAACATATTGAACGCCAGTGTGACCCGGCCCTTTGCGTTAAGAGATTCCAGTGTTGATTCGGCAAATGTGGGGCAGCCGGCCCTACAAAAGCCGCACTGAATACATGCGATAATTTCGTTGTCCACCCCTTCAGAAAAACTCTTCACGGAATCCGGAGCCTTAAAGAGTGGATCAAAACTGTTTTCATCAAGAATGTCCCGGATTGCGTCATCAAAGCCCATCTTGCCGGGATTCAGGATATTGTTGGGATCCAGGGCTTTCTTAATCGCTTTCATCACATTGATGGATTCCCCTAATTGCTTTCCAATGTAGGGGGATTTTGCCATACCTATCCCGTGCTCCGCAGACACCGTTCCACCAAGTCTAAGGGTCATGTCGATGAATTCCAGAGCGATACCTTTGACCTTTTTCCATTGTTCCGGATCGGTGGGATTCATAATAAATGTCGCGTGAAGATTGCCGTCCCCAATATGACCAAAAGTTGCTATTGGAAAGCCGAATTTCTCACCAATTCTTTGAATTTCCGAAATTGTCTCAGGTATGCGGCTAATTGGAACTCCAAAATCTTCTACCAATGGAACAAGCCGATATCCAGGCTGAAGTCTACTCATGGCAGAAACCAAACCACCACGCGCAGCAAATAGCTTAGCCTTTTCCACCGGGTTGTCGGACCAGATATTCTCAATTCCTCCGACCGATTTGCAAATCCCGTCAACTTTCTCTATCTGTTCTTTAACAGCCCCCTTAGGCCCATCCAATCCCATAAATAACTGGCAATTGACATCCTTCGGGATATCCATTTTCAAGGCGTTTCTCGCCACATCCAAACAGACGTTGTCCAAAATCTCGCAGGTGGCCAACTCAAGCCCTGAGGTAAAAATCTTTTCAACTGCTTTGCCGGCTGTTTCCACATCAGGAAAAGAGGCTTTTGCAAAGGCTTCATATTCCGGCATAGGAAGAATCTTTAGAGTTGCTTGGGTAATTAGACCTAACGTGCCTTCGGAACTTGCGAAAAGCTGAGTGAGATCATATCCTGCTGTTGTTTTAGGGGCTAGATCTCCGGTTTTTATAACCTTGCCGTCCGAAAGAACCACGGTTAAAGCTTTTACATAATGTTTGGTGGTGCCGTATTTGGCTGCCCGGACGCCGCTGGCGTTTGTAGAAATCATCCCGCCAATGGTTGCGATGGCCGCGCTTCCTGGGTCGGGTGGAAAGAAATGAGTAGGAGCGAGTTTTGCGTTCAGCGCGTTACAAATGACACCAGGTTGAACCACCACATAACCGTCAGCTTTGTTAATCTCTAAGACCGAGTTCATCCTGGTGAAATCCAGGACCACCCCTCCCTTGATTGGGAGCACGGCGCCGGTGACCGAGGAACCCGTTCCGCGAGCAGTGACCGGAATTTTTTCCTGGTTCGATAGTTTGGCAATGTCACTTACCTGCTCGGTACTTGACACAAAAACAATTGCTTGAGGAATGCCGGCATGGATAGACATGTCTCTGGAATAGGCCAAACAATCCACATGAGAGGTAGTCACATTCTCTGGTCCGACAATTTGGCTCAACTGATCAAAAAAACTCATTTTGATTCTTCTCCTGACGGGCCTAGTTTAGTTATTTAATATAACCAGCATGTTGTGGGTCATTTATCTGTTGATGGGAATAAAGTCGGTGTCATCGTATTTTTCAATATACTCCTTTAATAGTAGCTCATCTTGGGAAGCAAATCAAATAGTTGAAGCTCATGAACACAATTTCCGAGCGATAAAGTCGGGAAACGGAAAAACAGCAAATACCTAATCAACTGATATAATCTTGCGAATAACCACGAGAGACTAACAGGAGTAATCCATAGGAATCAGATCTGCCATCAAAGGTAAGCGCCATTCGTTCATCATAAAGAACAATCGTATGATATTGGGAGATAAGGATGAAAAACCAAAAAAGAAACTTTGTTTGGGCAATGTGAGCTAGTCACTCGCTTACATTTTTCATGCGCGTTGTCGGACTTTACATTGAATAATGCGTGTGGTATTAATTTTTGATTAACTTTGTGAACCTACAAAAATTGCGCAAGAGGAGATTAGAAATTGGCGTTCCAGAGTGAGAAAAAGCAATCTATCATCGAAAAATTTCGGATACACTCTTCAGATACTGGCTCTCCAGAGGTTCAAATCGCGTTATTGAGTGAAAGAATTGGATATCTGACAGAGCATTTTAAGGTCCATAAAAAAGACCACCATTCTAGAAGAGGGCTGCTGAAATTGGTAGGGCAAAGAAGGCGCCTGCTTGATTATTTGAAGTCAAAAAATGTTGATAGATACAAAACCATTATTACTGAATTAGGAATTCGAAAATAGCCGGTGTCTTGCCGATCAAACGGTTTTGGACATGCGCCTGCATTTAGGGAATTTCTAGAGAGGATCAAAAAGCGATATGGCGCACAGAATTAGCTGTACTGTGTCGGGAAAAGAAATGACTTTTGAAACTGGACGCTTGGCGAAGCAGGCTTCTGGTTCAGTCCTTGTCCAGACCGGTGATACGGTTGTTTTAGTTACTTCAGTAGCTGAAAAGCAAGGTAGAGAAGGTATCGATTTCTTTCCTTTAACTGTGGATTATCTGGAAATGACTTATGCCGCCGGGAAGATACCTGGTGGTTTCTTCAAGCGTGAGGGACGACCTACCGAAAAGGAGATACTTACCTCGAGATTTATAGACCGGCCTATAAGGCCGCTGTTTCCCGAGGGGTTTGTCTCAGAGACTCAAATCATCGCTACAGTTCTGTCGTCCGATGGAGAGCACGAGCCCGACATGATGGCGATCAACGGCGCTTCAGCGGCCCTGCATATCTCGGAAATACCGTTCAACGGACCAATAGGAGCTGTAAGAATTGGCAGAGTTGAAGGTAGTTTCATCATCAATCCCGCTCCTCTCGAGGATTCTTATTCAGACCTCAATCTGATAGTCGTTGGGTCCAGGCAGGGAATAGTGATGGTTGAAGGCGGAGCCGACCGCGTTCCTGAACAGGTTGTGGTAGACGCCATTTACAGGGCCTACGAAGAAGTTCTCAACATAGTAGAAGCTCAGGAAAAACTGCGTGAAGTCGCCGGCAAGCCAAAGCGTGCGGTGACCCCCAAATTTAGGGACGACAACCTATTCAACAAAATCATGGCTGACTGGGGTGACCAAATTGATAGCGCTCTGACTATTGCAGCCAAACTGGAGCGTCGAGCCAAACTGAACGAAATCTGTTCCACAGCGTTAGAATCTTTGGGTGATGAATTCAAAGCCCGCAGACCAGAAATTCTGTCATATTTCGAAGAAATTGAACGCTATTTTATTCGGAGCATGATCCTCGATAAAAACGTAAGAATCGGGGGACGGGGCTTTAAAGATGTTAGGGACATAAGCTGTGAAGTTGGTGTGCTGCCTAGAACACATGGGAGCGCGTTGTTTACCCGTGGGGAGACACAAGCCCTCGTTGTTGTAACTCTAGGAACGTCTTCAGACGAACAAAAAGTGGAGGCCCTTGAAGGATCCAGTTACAAATCCTTTATGCTTCACTACAAGTTCCCTCCATTCTCTGTTGGGGAGGTAAAATTTCTGAGAGGGCCATCGCGCAGAGAAGTGGGGCATGGAGCCCTCGCGGAACGCTCAATCGCTTATCTTCTGCCGGATGATGAAGATTTTCCTTACACTATAAGAGTAGTTTCAGAAATTCTAGAATCTAATGGTTCATCTTCGATGGCCACAGTATGTGGGGCTTCGCTTTCACTCATGGACGCTGGTGTTCGATTGACCGAACCGGTGGCTGGAATCGCCATGGGGCTGCTTGAGGGAGAAGGCCGAACTGCAATTCTGTCGGACATCATTGGTGACGAAGACCATCATGGAGACATGGATTTTAAAGTTACCGGCACTCGACAAGGTGTGACAGCTCTCCAGATGGATATAAAGATTGAGGGTATCACAAGGGAAGTGCTGGCTGAGGCGCTTTTTCAGGCGAAACAGGGACGTGAGCACATCCTTGACGAAATGTATAAGGTCATTCAGGGGCCAAGAGAAGAAATCTCGCCGTACGCTCCCCGAATATTCGTTATGTTCATCAATCCTGACAAAATCCGTGACATTATCGGCCCTGGTGGAAAAATTATCCGTGCTATTCAAGAAGAGACCGGCACAAAGATTGAAGTTGATGACACCGGTAAAGTGATAATAGCGTCTGTTGACGTCGCTGGCGCCGAGGAAGCCAAGAAGGCGATCCAGAGCCTAACGCAACAGGCGGAGATCGGGAAGATTTATGAAGGAACCGTCAGGAAGATCACTGATTTTGGAGCTTTTGTCGAGATTTTTCCGGGGACGGATGGCCTGGTACATATTTCACAACTGGCGCATGAACGAGTGAGAAAAGTATCCGATGTCGTAAGGGAAGGCGAAACAGTTTTGGTAAAGGTAATTGGGATAGATCCTCAGGGGAAAATCAAACTTTCGCGCAAAGACGCTCTGAGCAACGAATAGAAATAATTAGCGAGAATGGAATTGAGATAATATAGTGAATGACTCCAGTGTTAGATTATGTTTACCCGATTCAGTCTTTCAAAAAACTCAACTTGACAACGGCATACGAATTCTAACGGAAAGACTGACCTACGTTAAATCAGTTTCAATTAGCATATACATAAAGTCAGGTTCCAGGGGAGAGGCGACAAACCTAAATGGTATAAGCCATTTCCTGGAACACATGTTTTTTAAGGGAACCCATTCCAGAGACGCTCTCCAAATTGCTAAAACCGTCGATTCGGTGGGCGGAAATTTAAACGCGTTTACCAGCAAAGAATTAACATCCTTTTATTGCAAGATGTTAAGCAAGAATCTCACCTTGGCCACAGATCTCTTGACGGATATTTTCTTAAACTCGTATTTTCCCGAAGAAGAAATAGAGAGAGAAAAGCAGGTCATTTGTCAAGAAATACGGCAAGTCCAGGACACCCCTGAAGATTTCATCCATGAAATGGTTACTGAGCGATTCTGGCCAGATGATCCATTTGGGAGGTCAGTGCTGGGAACAATGCAAAACGTTCTGAGCTTTGGTCGGGATACAATGCTGCAATATAAGGCTGATAACTATGTTGGGGCCGAAACAATCGTATGCGCGGCGGGTGATGTCGAACATGAAAAGTTCGTGGATCTCATCAGGGGGAAAATGCAGTGTTTAAATTCAGGGACAACGAGAGAAAAACAGGAGAAACCGAAGAGTTTTCCAGGCGCATTAATTCGTGAGAAAGACTTGGAACAAGTCCACGTATGTGTCGCGGTTGAAGGACCCAGCGCCTCGGATGGAGATAGATACAAAGCCTATCTTTTCAACACACTTTTCGGTGGAGGAATGAGTTCGAGACTGTTTCAGGAGATTCGTGAAAAACGAGGGCTTTCCTACAGCGTTTATTCATTCCTTACTTCTTACTCAGATACAGGTATCATGGGAATCTACGCGAGTACCGAGCCTGAAAGGATAGAAGAACTACTTGATGTGATGGGTAAGGAAACCCAAAAGATCCCTGATACGATAAGGCCTGAAGAACTCGAAATGGCCAAGAATCAACTTGCAGGAACTATTGTTCTGAGCAATGAATCCACCGACTCGCGCGTCAGTCGAATAGTCAAGGGTGAAATTCATTTCGGAAAATATGTTTCCCTGGACGAAATTATTAATGACCTTGAAAAGGTTACACTGGGGGAAGTTCAGGAATTCGCTTCCCGATTTTTCAGACCTGAAAAAATGTTGATTACTCTTTTGGGACCGGCTCCGGAATCTATGGACGTAATAAGTTTTTTTGACGGATCCCGCGCTTGAGAGGATCTACCTGGAGAATTAGCGGGCGGTTGAATTTGTAAACCTTTGCTTACTATACTCTGAAGACGATTTTCTTCTAATTTCAACCCGTTTTTTTGACGTGTCGATGAGTATGGACAAATTCTTCAGACTCCCGGCGCCTAGTAGATTGAGACTACGCTTGTTTTTCTTGTCCATGGTTTGGACCTGAATTGGGCCTAACGGCATTTGATAAAGAAACGCGCTTTCAACACTGTACCTGGTTACAGGCGCAGTTGATCCATCAGCGAGATGGACAATTCCCTTGCCTATTTCCTTTATACGAGTCTCACGCGACAATTCCTTTAACAACGATTTGTCTATCAAACTATGTGTAGCTCCGGTGTCGAGCAGAAAACGATGTGGTCGCCCGTTCTTGCCGAATTTTAGCTGAACGAAAATTTGTCCATCTTCGTTGATTTTTGCAACTATACAATCTTCATCTATTTTCTGAAAACCAAGTTCACTGAGAACAGAACTTGCCAGACGCCGCGTCTGATTGTCCGACCCCAATGTCATTGCAGTCTCGCTATCCTTTTTTGCCTGTTCCACTTTGTCGGTTCTAAGGTTAGCTACTGCACGCGCAGCGTAATTGAAGCCCGACCCAGGATCAAACTCAATCGCTCGGTCAAAATCCAGAATGGCTTTTCGGAAAAGCCCCATGTTCAAATACGTTATTCCACGATTCGCAAAGGTGACTGATTTGAGAGATTGATTGTTGTGTGGAGTGATGACGGCCGTGCTATAGTCTTCCACCGCGCGACTCAATTTTCCCTCTTTAAGGCTCAACAAAGCTCTCAGGTTCAAACTTGAAGCGAGTAGCTCCCCTGACAGGCCAGGATAGTCGAAGACTTCTCTGAGATCTTTCAATGCATTTTTAGTGTCGCCTTTCTGATAATAGGCCTGGGCTCTGGCAAGCAAGGCAGTTCGAGCGAAATCATTGTTAAGGGCCAAAGCCCCAATCGCCTTTGAAAAAGACTGGATCGCCTCCTGATACTTGCCTGATTTGAGAAAACTTTTCGCCTCTTCAAAAAAAAGTTCCTGTTTTTCTAAAGCCAAACCTCTATTCGGAAAAACAACCGAAAGAAGACAAAAAATCAGGACTAGATATATAGTCGGTGAAATAAGGCTATACACTAAACTCTCAACCCTTACTGAGGCCAAAATTAATGATCATTTTCGCAACAAGCTGCAACTGAATTTTAGATACTATTAGTATCCATTTCAAGTATTATTTGTATAATGTTGACATTATAAGTTAAAGAGAAAGATTATATTAGTTGCCAGTAACTTTGCGTCTATAATAATAAATTGTCTTGGATAGACGTCCCGTAACCAAGAGGAAAAGAATTATTCCCACAAGAACAGCCATGTTCGCTATTGACTGTGGTAGAATATCATGGAGTTTATCTTGAGCCCACTCAATCAATTTGCTGAATGGTAATATAAGTATGAGAGCAGCCACGGCGCGATCCAAAAGCGATACTGACGGTTCATCTATCTCGGAATCGTTTTGATTTACCTGCGGCGCAACTTGCCCGGCCAACCCCGCGCTCTGCTGGGATTGATTGCCGATCTCTTGTAGATTATCTTCTTGTTTCATACAAATCCTATATCCTGACATATTGCAAGATTTGATTTTATGGATCAAGGCAATGAAAAGATTAGCATTCTTTAACCACGAATTGTTTAATTTTTTCTCGGCAATGTTTTAAACCAATCAAGTATTTCCTGAAGCTCGGCCAGTTCACGTCCAGAGAACTTCCTGACTAGGGTTATGGCCTGCTGGGAAAGCCAGAAACGCTCTTCACGTGACGCTTTTCGGGTTACGCTGAGAAAATCCTGCAAGAGCCTTGAGATGACGTAAACCTGATCGATGATAGAATCCGCCACAACTGAATCAAGTTTTCTCTGCCGAGCCTCTATAATAGTTACGACTTTGGCTGCCGAGTTATTTTCTCTGTTCTTGGACAGGCATTCGGTCTTCAGAATCACCGCCGCCGTTTCTTCTGAAAGCTTGAAACCTCTTGCAAGTTCAGTAGGATCAAACGCAGGGTAAATGTCTTTAAGATGCGTCCCGGTTCTCACATCAAACAAATCATAGCAAAAATCTGAGGCGCTAGATCCTGGTTCGTTGGTAGTCTTGACTAAAATGGCTGCGTCGCGGATCAGATAGTAATGGTATTGTTTGGATACACTCATAATAAATATTATAATACCCCTTTTGAATTTGACAGGGTGTTCAGAGCAGAAAATCTCTCATGAAGCTTAAACGATTAGAAATAAATGGTTTCAAAAGTTTTCCCGGAAAAACAAACATAGACTTTTGCGATGGAATTACCTCCGTTGTGGGACCTAATGGGTCCGGCAAGAGCAACATAATGGAGGCCATACGCTGGGTAATGGGAGAGCAGAGAACCAAGTCTCTTCGATGCAAGAAAATGGAAGACGTCATCTTTAACGGATCAGAGACGCTGAAACCCGTGGGAATGGCGGAGGTCAGGCTTACTTTGGGTAATGACGGCAAGTCATTCCCTCCTCCAATGTCTGACTATGATGAGATCATGGTCGCTAGACGACTCTTCAGGGACGGCAATTCCCACTATGAGCTTAACGGCGTTCCGTGCAGGTTGACCGACATCATCGAATTTTTCATGGACACGGGTATTGGTCGAAATTCCTACGCGATCATAGAACAAGGACGTGTTGAACAAATCATAGCTGCAAAGCCGGAAGAGAGAAGGGTCTTTCTCGAGGAAGCCGCAAGTATAAATCGATATAAAGCCAGACGCGAATCCACTATAAAAAAGCTTGAACAAACCAATCAAAACCTGCAGCGAATTAAAGACGTCGTTTCGGAAGTTAAGAAACAGAGCCACGCGCTCAAGAAACAGGCATTGAAGGCCCAACGCTTTAAAGAACTCAAAGGTCAACTGAGAGAACTTGAAATAAATTCTGAGGCTTTCAAATGCCGAAATCTTTCCCTTGAATTGGATCAACTGAAAGTTGATTCCGAAAAGTTTAAAGATGAACTGGCCGAGAAGGAATCAACTCTTGGGCAGGTGGTGGCGGAACTTGAATCAGATCGCCTCAAACTCTCCGATACACAACGCCTCTTCAACGAATTAGCCGAGAAAATACGCTCTACTGAAAAGGATCTTAACTCAGCCGAGCATAATTTGAGTCAAATCCGCAACCGAGAGAAAGAAATGGAGGGAAGAGGAGAGAGAATTAAGTCGGATTCGGGCGCACTCAGCCAAAGGATGTCCTCAGCTCAAGACAATCTTCAAAAAACGCAAGACAAACTTTCGGAATTCACTTCTCAAATTTCCCATTTGAACGAAAAATTAACAGCTTCCAAAAGTTTGATTGATACTTTACGACTACAAACCAAGGAACAGACTACGAAATTGGAAGGTTATAAAGATCAACTTTTTGAAACCCTCCAGAGTCTTTCCCAGCAAAAAAACAGGTTAGATCACGATTTGAAGAGAAAAACAGAACTTCAGGCTCGCCTTGATAAATACGAACAGGATTCAAAAAATCAAACCGAAATACTGGCCCAAAAACTTGAAGAAACAGAAATGGTTCGAAAAAAGAAAGAGAAAGTTCAGCAATCCTTGTGTTCAGTCGAATCAGAACTTAACGCTGACCAAGAACGAAGATCAAAACTCGCAGCAGAGATAAAAACACTCACAGAAAACATGAGGAGACTTGACAAAGAATTCATTTCTACAAGGACTCGGATGGAATCTTTGCGGGAACAAAACAGGAGCTACTTTTCTTATGGTTCCGGAACCCAGACAGTGATGAAAGATTTCGCTTCATTGGAAGATGGGGCTGTTTTTAAGCCATTAGTCGAAGTAATTGAATGTCCACCCAAATATCATACGGCATTGTCTTCAGTCCTGAATAATCAATTGGGGGCGGTAATTGTAGAAGATTTTGCTACGGCGCTCGAAGTGGCGGATAAAATCAAAGATCTGGAAATCTCACGAGTGACATTGACTTCACTGGATTCATTCCCTCTGGATGATTCGTCAAGACTGTCTTCAGACCAGGAACCGGTTACCAAATTATCTGACTATGTAAGGGGTGCCGAACGTTTTGAAGTGATGGTGAAAGACTTGCTGGGGGATTTCCATGTCGCTGATGATTTGACACAAGCTAGGGAACTTTACCTCAATAGGAACAATAAGTTGAATATTGTTACGCTAAATGGGGAAATCATCGTAGGAGGACGTACTGTTTCCGTAGGATCTCTTGACGCTCCTGAAAGAGATGTTCTCTCAAAAAAATCGGAACTCGAAAGCCTAATTACTCAAGAGACTATATTAGGCGAAAAAATTCAAGGAATGAATTCGTTGATCAACGACGCCGAATCGGCTTTTCAAGATTTGATAACCAAGATTGAAAAAAATGGACGGATAAGGTCAGAGCTAAGCATAGAACAAGTTAAGCTCGTCAAGGATTTGGAACGATTGGAATCAGAAATCAATAGAGCCCGAAGCGGAATCAGGGGGACGGATTTGGACCACAGGAGAATTTCTGAAGATCTTGGTCTGCTTTCAAAAGAGGATGTCGACATCAAGATACGGATTAGATCCTTAGAAGAACAAAGAGATTCTTTGACAAGAGAAAAAGAAGCGTGTGAGAAATTTTCCAACCAGTCAAAGTCACTTTTGGATTCTGAAACAAGAAAGGTCAATGAGATTAGAATCAAATTAGCGCAAATAGAGGAACGCGCCAAATCCGCCATGAGAGATAGGGATTCAACCAAGAATTTTATCAGGAATTGCGAACATCAAATCTCCGACTTGAAGCGGGAACTTGAATACATGTCTCAGCAATCTCAATATTTGTCTGAAGATAAAACCAAATATTTGGCTCTAAAGAAGGAAATGTTCGCTCTTCACGAAAAGCTTAGTCTCGATCAATCAAACTTGCAGGAATCATTCAATAATTTAAAAACTACGGTGACTACGCTAACAAATCAGGAAACGTCCTTGAGTAAACTCGTGGAAAGTCTCAGGAACGAAATTCACAAAAATGAAATAGATTGGGCGCGGCTTACAGAAACACTTCGAAATTCTATTGAGAAGATCATGGAAAAACACAATGTGAATCCTTCTTCGGTTAAGTGCCCAGAAGTTCAGCCGCAAGAAACGGAATTGTTTGAAATAAGATCCGCAATCGAGTCAATGGGA
This sequence comes from Desulfomonilaceae bacterium, assembly GCA_041662605.1. NCBI lineage: Bacteria > Pseudomonadati > Thermodesulfobacteriota > Desulfomonilia > Desulfomonilales > Desulfomonilaceae > Desulfomonilaceae bacterium. Next base: position 8,148 of record JBAZSD010000037.1, on the reverse strand, counting down.
GAGGTAAACCTTGCCGCCATCAATGAAAGCCGGCACGTCAAAGAACGGCTGGATTTTCTCATGGAACAGGAGACTGATCTAAGAACAGCGGTGAAGTCTCTTTTTTCCACAATTGAAAAAATAGACAGAACTACCAGTCTTCGTTTTCAGACTACGTTTCAGGAAGTAAACACCAAATTCAAAGAGATTTTCGCTGTTCTGTTCAATGGAGGAGAAGCCTGGTTGGAACTAATTGGTTCAGAGGATTCCCATGATCATGGAGTTAACATAATGGTAAAGCCACCTGGTAAGAGGCTGCAAAATGTTGATCTTCTTTCCGGAGGGGAAAAGGCTCTAACCGCTATAGCGTTTATCTTCGCGATTTTTTTGTACAAACCTTCTTCTTTCTGTCTTCTGGACGAAGTGGACGCTCCTCTGGATGATTCAAACGTAGATCGTTTTAACCGCATGCTTAGTGATCTTTCAAGGAATACCCAGTTCGTTGTGATCACCCATAACAAAAAGAGCATGGAAGGATCTGACAGCCTGTTCGGAGTGACTTCTGAGGAGATGGGAGCGTCTACTTTGGTATCGGTACGACTTTCAGAATAACCCCTTTCTTTTTCTAGCCCCCATAAAACCAGCCAAGTAACCGACCTTTATGTAGAATAGTCTTGACAATATATCATTAAAAATATATATGTTACGCAGAAAACATAAAGTAATGCATTAATTATCGTCTGTTTTGAGTCACGTCCTATGAAAAAATTCACCTTAATAAGCAGTATGATTGTTCTCTCTATCTTGATGATAGAGCAGGGATACGCATGGGAGGTGCCTAGTTACATCCGGGCCAACGCTGGGGTTCGCATGTGGTTCACCAATATCGAGGGTGACCTGATTCAACGAGACAGGACCAAGATTGGTCTTGGCGAAAATATGGGACTGACCAAAGAAAAATTGGCATGGGAATTTTTCGCCTCGGCAAGATTCGATAATGCGCATGTTTTCCGTCTGAGGGTAGATCCTCAAACTACTTATAACCAATCTTCGACAGACTCCTATCTGCAAATTAAAGACTGGCGTGTAGGATATGATCTTGATTTCTACATGACCCCTCAAATTCTGTTTGGAGCCAATATTGACCTGGCTATTGATGGATATGACACCAAGGTCAGTAATGTCCTCGTGGGTGGAGCCCCTTACAATTACAGACTTGAAGGAAACAAGGTATTTCCGATGCTCGGCATTCATGGCATTTTTTATCCAATAGTCGAAGGGGTAGCATTAAGACCTAATATCGCCGCTAGAGTCAACTGGTGGAATTACAACGACTTCGAAACCTGGGAGTGGGAAGCTCTAACAGGAGTAGATATCCCCATAAACATGTACTGGACCTGGAACGTAAGTGGGGGTTACCGTTATGACCATATAAAATTCAAACGCGAAATAGATACGATGGATCTTAATCGAAGCGGATTTTATCTCGAAACATCACTGCTGTTCTAGGCGCTACGGCTCCATTCAAATTCCTTTCGGAGTATTTTTAACCTCTTTTTCGAGTTCTTCTATCAAGCTCGACATAATTTCTGAAGCGCTTCCAGTAAGAAGAATATCTGTAACCTGTTTATGAAGCGACGAGGGTTCACGATTAATTTCAATTACGGTGGCAGGGGGGATCTTAACTTTCACATTTATGGGGATCTGAGCCGCGGGAAATACTTGTAAGGATGTTCCAATAACCAACAAGACGTCACATTTTTGAGCTTGAATCTGTGAAATCATCAAAGCCCTTGAAGGAATGGCTTCGCCAAAGAAAATAGCGTCTGGTTTAAGGATACCGCCACACTTAAGGCACCTAGGGGTTTCTACCTCGTCAGACAAGAGTCTTCTTTCAACATCCTCAATAGGTTCTAACGCCTTACATTTCAAACAGATAGCTCTCAGAAGGTTGCCGTGAAATTCTACAACTTCTACAGACCCCGCTCTTTGATGCAGGTTATCGACATTTTGAGTAATCAGGCATTTGAGCACACCCAGCCGTTCCATTCTGGAGAGCGCATAATGGGCGGGATTTGGAGAGGCTGACGATAGGTCAAATTCCCCTGACTGTTTCAGATTAAGATTGAGGCGCCAGAAACGACCCGGATTTTGTAGGAACCGGTCTATGGAAAATTCCCCTGGATCCACTTTTGACCATAGACCTCCAGGGCTTCTAAAATCAGGGATGCCCGACTCCGTGCTGACTCCGGCTCCGGTGAGGGCCACCGCGTTTTGGGCTTTTGAAAGTATTTTGACTACTCGTTGTATCTGTTCTTGCATAAGTCTTGTTCCTTGAAGTTACGAAGCTGGACCACTAGGGTATATAACATGTGGCGAGCAATTTCGGTATTGGATTGTGTTGACGGATATTCAACTCTCGTACGACCTTGACACAAAATGGTTGCCAAATTATCTGTATTCAGACAACATAATTTTTTTAGGAGTATTTTTTCCTGAGATCAATGTCGCTCAGAACCGGGATTTGGTTATGGAAGAAGATCTACAATTTGTTAAAGATACCCTAGGAGGGAATTTCAATTCATTTGAGCGCTTGGTTGACAAGTACCAGGGAAGGATTTACAGACACCTACGTAAAATGGTAACTGACGCGTCTTTGGCCGAGGATCTTTTGCAGGACACGTTTCTGAGCGCATATCGGGGTTTGAACGGCTTTACTGGGGCTTCATCCTTTTCAACATGGCTTTTTAGAATAGCCACAAACGCCGCCCTTATGTATCTAAGACGGGTGAGGCCGGAAACGGTAGAATATGATGATAAAATTTTTAGTGAATTATCTGAGGCTTTGACCCCGTCTCCTGCGTTTGTCTCTACACCTTTGGAAATTCTTTTATCTATGGAGGGAAAAGCCAAGATCGAAGAAGCCATAGATCAACTTCCAGTAATATACAAATCAGTAGTTGTGTTGAGAGATGTCGAAGGATTTTCTCTGGAAGAAGTCGCTAGCATTGTTGGTGTGTCAATTCCGGCGGTAAAATCGAGATTGCATAGAGCAAGGAATATTGTTCGAGAGACATTAACGTCCTATTATATAGAAAAGGGCTTATCCCGGAATTTGTGAGAATTGAGAGGCCAGGCCCATGAAGAAGTGCAAAGACTTTTGTGATCAGCTTTCTGATTATTTGGACAACGAACTTGGAGCAAATGAATGCGTTTTAATTGAAGAGCATCTGGAAAGGTGCGCTCCTTGCGCCCTGATTTTCGAAAGTCTAAGGACTACAGTTCTAGTCTGTTCAGAGGGTGTTTCAGATGAAGTGCCTGATGAAGTCAGAGCGAGATTAAAAGAGTTTTTGCGAATCAATTGTAGCGCTGATTGAAATAATAATAATGCGAGAGGAGTTAAGAGATGGCAGAAAGTGGCGTTATATTACATGTTACCGATGCGGATTTTGACCAGCAAATATTGAAATCGGAAGTTCCGGCTTTGGTGGATTTCTGGGCTGCCTGGTGCGGACCGTGCAGAACTGTTGGTCCTGTTGTAGAAGAGTTGGCTGGAGAATACAGCGGGAAGGTGAAGATAGCGAAGCTAAATGTGGATGACAACAAACAGACACCATCCAAATATGGAGTGAAAGGAATACCGACGCTCATGTTGTTTAAGAATGGAGAAAGAGTGGCAGAAATAGTAGGAGCTGTGCCCAAAACAAAAATAAAGGAAATGCTTGATAGGATAAGTTAGTATGCAAACTGATTTAATCATCCTGGGGGGTGGCCCGGCGGGTTTGACTGCGGGTCTGTACGCTGCCAGGGCAAGGATAAAGGTAGTCTTGCTTGAGAAAGGCGCGCCTGGCGGTCAAATGGCCGCCACTGAGCTTGTAGACAATTATCCTGGTCAACCGGATCCGATTTTGGGGTATGAACTTGCCCAAAAAATGGAAACTCAAGCCCGGAAATTCGGTCTAGAAATCCAAAATGCAGATATCGTTTCAGTTTCAAAAACTGATTCAGGTTTTGATCTGAAGAATGAGGATGGAACCGCTTATTCTTCTCGAACGCTTATCCTGGCCACGGGAGCAAACCCGATAAAGCTGGGCATCCCCGGTGAATATAAATTCGCAGGCCGAGGCGTTAGTTATTGCGCTGTTTGTGATGGCCCTTTTTTTAAGGATGTTGAGGTCGCTGTTATAGGTGGTGGAGACTCAGCTACAGAAGAAGCAGTATATCTTACCAGGTTTGCTTCAAGAGTTCACCTTGTTCATCGGCGAAACCAATTGCGGGCGGTGAAGGAAATTCAGGAAAAAGCCTTTGCAGAACCGAAGTTAACAATCCATTGGAACTCAGTTCCAGAGGAGATTGTTGGAAAAATCGATGTTGAGTCTTTGTTTATTCGTTCAACTCTGGATGGAAATATTTCTAAACTTCCGGTGGGCGGAGTTTTTTTCTATGTTGGTATCAAGCCTACCGATGAAGCCTTTAGAGGTCTAGTGCAATCGGATGAGCGAGGTTTTATCTTAACCGATGTGAACATGGCAGCCTCGGTCCCTGGAATTTTTGCGGCAGGCGATATTAGGGCAAAAATCCTCCGACAAATATCCACGGCGGTGGGAGACGGCGCAATAGCGGCATACAGCGCCCAACGCTATATGGAAGGACTTTAGATTCGCTGCCTTTTTTCGATATGACCAGGGCCTGCTAGTGAAAAATTGAATTGCTACCAAAAGGTGGAACAGGTCCGTTGAACCAAAAAGGATCCGGATCAAAACAATTCTCTGGTCCTATATATCGGTCAGGGTCTTTTGGGGACACTAAATCTGAATGCGCGATTTGAGGTTTCCAGAAAGTGGTCGCCTGTTTTAATCCTGTGTTTATTTGCTTTAGCATTGCAGCCAATCCAGTGATCATTCCTGTGAGATAGCCGGCCGTGGCTCCTGACAGATAACCGGAAAGACCTCCCGAGCAAGATCCTTTGTATGCGCCTTCGGTCGCGCTGTTAATCATCGAGGCCCATATCTCACAAGGAGCGAATACAATACTGGTTATACCTTGACCGAGATTCCACGCGGAACATTCGAGTCTGGAAACCGGTTTGTAACAATGTTCAGCTTCTCCGGATGCCCCCAGACTTAGGCTTGAATACGCAAGTAGGGCGAGTGATAAAGCAACAACGCTTCTTGTGTTCATTTTTTCCCCCCATCTTCAGGACAACTTGGGCTTGATCAAATCGAAAAGGTTACAATACTAGGGCATTGACCATGATTCCGTCAATTACCCGTTGTTAGCAGACGCTATTATAGCGTAGACGGATAAACTATGTCAATAAATTAACCACGCTATTTCAGGGTATTAGCTAGTTTTGCTAAACATAAGATGATGTTTGGTGTCTTGATTGCTTTAATCAAATAGTGTATTATTGAAATGACTTAGGACGTCCAAGCGCCAAGCCAACACGTGATAATGTGAGACTGTCATGAAAAAATGGTTCTTGATACTGATAGCCACCTTTCTGATCGCAAGCTGTTCTTTTAATCGCGCCTGGAAATGGATAGAAGATGTGGATTGGGAAAGAGACGACCAGACTATAAGAATAGTTGACATATTTTTCAAATAGAATCCTTACATGGAGCATTGTTTTCTCCATGACAACTACTGGTATAACAAACTAAGGAGACACCATGAGGGGTTCATTAGGTTCCTCTACGATAAACGAAATAGACTTTGAAAAGGGTGGCGGTTTAGCGCCTGCGATAGCGCAGGATGTAAAAACGGGTAAGGTTTTGATGATGGCTTATATGAACCAGCAAGCCCTGGAGATCACACTCAAGGAGGGAAGAGCCTGCTATTGGAGCAGGTCCAGGAAAGAGCTTTGGCGAAAGGGCGCGACATCCGGAGACGTTCAGATAGTCAGAGAAGTCCTCATAGATTGTGATATGGACACCATTCTGTTGATGGTGGATCAACAGGGCGAGGGAGCATGCCACACGAAAAAATGGAGTTGTTTCTTTAGGCGAATCAACCAGGAAGGAGAGATAAAAGAAATTGAGTCGTAAAGACCCATTAAAGATTGTAATTCCAAAGGGAAGCCTGGAACAGGCGACAATTGATTTATTTCGTCGCGCCGGCTGGAACATAACAGTTTCACCCAGAAGTTATTTTCCGACTGTTGATGATGATGAAATCTTCATGGCTCGTTTGAGGGCTCAGGAGATATCCAGATACGTGGAATCGGGAACATTCGACGCCGGGCTCACGGGAAAAGATTGGATTCTTGAGAATGAGTCGGATGTCAAGGTAATAGATGATTTAGTTTATTCAAAGGTTTCTCAGAACCCTGCCCGATGGGTTTTGGCCGTGGATGGGAAATCCAATTATAAGGTTCCGGAAGATCTTGAAGGAAAGCGTGTAGCTACTGAGTTGGTCGGAGTTACCAAGAGGTTCTTTGCTGATCGTGGAATAAAAATTGAGGTTGAATTTTCGTGGGGTAGCACTGAAGCCAAAGTTCAGGAAGGCGTTGTGGACGCCATTGTTGATGTTACGGAAACCGGGAGCACACTGAGAGCCAACGGCCTTAAAATCATCTACAATATTCTAACAACCAACACCCAGTTTATAGCAAACAAGAAATCATATCAGGACCCATTCAAGCGTGAGAAGATGGAACAAATACATCTGATGCTTCAATCAGCGCTTGAAGCCCGAAAGATGGTTGGTTTGAAAATGAATGTCCCAAAAGAAGACGTCGATATTGTCGTTGGTTTACTTCCATCTCTAAATGCTCCAACAGTCGCTGGTTTATACAAATCAGACTGGTTTTCTGTTGAGTCGGTTGTTTCAGAAGAAGTTGTCAGGACTCTGATACCTAAACTTTTGAAGGCCGGCGCCAAGGGAGTGATCGAATATTCACTGAACAAGGTTCTCTGAAACCGGTGGCTGTTTGTACCGAAATTGTTTTGTATTTCAACGGGTAATAAGATTTCTGGATATTTGTTCAAGAACTATCAGAGAATACAGCGCTCTCCGGCCATTCGCAGTCGGGGAGCTATTTGTTTTTATCGAGCGCAGAAAATCCTCTATTTCAGCCGCTAACGGCTCCTTTTGGGCTTGAAGAATTTCTTCGACTTCGATATCTCCCATTTGACAAATCCCACCCACTACCGGATTTACATCCCTGGAAGTATGAATGGTCAACGTTCTGGTAATTGTGTCAGCCTGGTAAAATCGAGTTTTCGTAGTAACAGATATTTCTCTGATTTTCCTGGGAGAGCATTTTGAAGTCCAAAAAACAGCGGTGATTCCATTCTTGAATCGCAACAGTGTATGAGCGTCGTCAACTAAATTTGAATAAACATCTGACCCAAAAGCGCTAATATTTAAAATTTCAGAATCCGCTATTTCCAGAGCCAAGTCTACGTCATGTATCAAAAGATCATATAGGACATCAACATCAAGACATCTTGTTCCATCAAAAGGGTTAAGTCTTCTGGCCTCAAATGAAACTACAGGTTCCTTATTTTTCTTTATGGTGTTTATCATGAGGCTTATAGCGGGATTGTAACGTTCGATGTGCCCCACCATTAAAATCACCCCATTTGTCTCCGCAAGTTTGACAAGACCTTCAGCGTCAGTCAGGCTTGCGGCGAGAGGTTTTTCCATGAGCGTGTGTATCCCGCGGTTCAGACATTCCTCACCCAGAACACCGTGTAGAAAGGTGGGCGCAGCGACAACTACAGCGTCTACTGAATTCAATATTGCGTCTAAATCTCCAAAACCCCGACAACCGTATGCTTCGCAGATTTGCGCCGCTCTGGCCTCATCGACATCGTAAATCCCTATAAAATCACAATCTTCGTTTTGAGACAAAACACGGGCGTGATTACGCCCCATGGATCCCACTCCAATAACACCGATACGAATTTTGTCTAAATTTGTCATAATGACGCTATAAATACACTGGCGTTAGACATGCGTCAAAGGTTAATCAGGTTTACTTCAAAACAGATTAATGCTTTAATAATTACCGTCTAAAATTCAAGTCTTGTTCCGACTGGGGCGGCCCCGGTTTCTTTGGACACGGAATTGGGTTAAACACAGTTAAGACGTGTACAAGGAGAACGGAGCATGGATGATGAGAGACGAGTGAAGTCAGAAGTCGTGGGCTTGACGGAAGGAGCC